>WHST01000023.1 GCA_009379955.1 Streptosporangiales bacterium
AGGACTTCGCCCGCCGAGACCAGCCGATCAGTTGCTCCCGCTCGGCACCGGTCAACACCAACTCCGCCTTCGGACGCCCAGTTCTCGGCATGCCACCACCATACCGACTTAACCTACGAATTAACGACGGGACACACTAGCTCTCCGCGCCAAACGCGCCGAGGCGGGCCTTCTCGTCCGCGGTCAGCCGGCGGGGGCGGGCGGCGGCGAAGTCGTACGGCACCAGCGTCGTGGAGGCGGTCGCGTAGACCGCATGGTCGCCGTCGTGGATCTCGTACGCCACGTCGAACGCCGCCGCGCCGATCCTGGTCACCCACACGTCGATCGGGACCGGCGCGGACCGGTGCTCCAGCGGCCGCCGGTACCTGATCTCGTGGCCCGCGACCAGGACGCCTGTGGTGAGCATGTCCCACGGGCCGTCCTGCGCGAGGCGCTCGAAGAGGTCGACGCGCGCCTCCTCGAGGTACTGCACGAACACCACGTTGTTGACGTGCCCGTACCTGTCCATGTCTCCCCAGCGGAGTGGACAGCGGAACCGGTGCCGCGCCACGCGTCAGTCGCGGGTGAGCTTGCGGTACGTCACCCGGTGCGGGCGCGCCGCCTCGGCACCCAGACGCTCGACCTTGTTGCGCTCGTAGTCGTCGAAGTTGCCCTCGAACCAGAACCAGCGGGACGGGTCGTCGGCGTCGCCCTCCCACGCGAGGATGTGGGTCGCGACACGGTCGAGGAACCACCGGTCGTGGCTCGTGATCACCGCGCAGCCGGGGAACTCGAGCAGGGCGTTCTCGAGCGACTGGAGCGTCTCGACGTCGAGGTCGTTCGTCGGCTCGTCGAGCAGCAGCAGGTTGCCGCCGATCTTGAGCGTGAGCGCGAGGTTGAGCCGGTTACGCTCGCCGCCGGACAGGATGCCGGCCGGCTTCTGCTGCTCCGGACCCTTGAACCCGAAGCCGGCGACGTACGCCCGGCTCGGGATCTCGACCTGGCCCACCTTGATGTGGTCGAGGCCGTCGGAGACCACCTGCCACACCGTCTTGCTGCCGTCGATGCCGGCGCGGTTCTGGTCGACGTACGAGAGCTTCACCGTGTCGCCGAGCCTCAGCTTGCCGCTGTCGGGCTGCTCGTCGCCCACGATCATCTTGAACAGCGTGGTCTTGCCGACGCCGTTCGGCCCGATGACGCCGACGATGCCGTTCGGCGGCAGGGTGAAGTTGACGTCGCCAAGCAGCGTGCGATCGTCGAAGCCCTTGGTGAGCCCCTGCGCCTCCACCACCACCGAGCCCAGGCGGGGACCCGGCGGGATCTGGATCTCCTCGAAGTTGAGCCGCCGGGTCGACTCGGCCTCGCGGGCCATCTCGTCGTAGCGCTGCAGGCGTGCCTTCTGCTTGGTCTGCCGCGCCTTGGCACCCGACCGCACCCACTCGAGCTCGGAGGTCAGGCGGCGCTTGAGCTTGGCGTCGCGCTGGCCCTCGACCTTGAGACGTGCGGACTTCTTCTCCAGGTAGGTCTGGTAGTTCCCCTCGTACACGTGCGTGCGGCCGCGGTCGAGCTCGAGGATCCAGCCGGCCACGTGGTCGAGGAAGTACCTGTCGTGGGTGACGGCGACGACGGTGCCGGGGTACTTCTCCAGGTGCTGCTCGAGCCACTGCACGCTCTCGGCGTCGAGGTGGTTCGTCGGCTCGTCGAGCAGCAACAGGTCGGGCTGTTCGAGCAGCAGCTTGCACAGCGCCACGCGGCGCCGTTCACCGCCGGACAGGGTGCTGACGTCGGCGTCGCCCGGCGGGCAGCGCAGCGCGTCCATCGCCATGTCGAGCTGCGAGTCGAGGTCCCACGCGTCGCGGTGGTCGAGCTGCTCCTGCAGCTTGCCCATCTGCGCGAGCAGCTCGTCGGAGTAGTCGGTGGCCATCTTCTCGGCGATCGCGTTGTACTCGTCGAGCAGGCGCCTGGTCTCCCGGACGCTCTGCTGGACGTTGCCCAGCACGTCCTCGGTCTCGTCGAGCTGCGGCTCCTGCGACAGCATGCCGACAGACGAGCCCGGGCTCAGGGTGGCCTCGCCGTTGCTGACGTCCTCCACGCCGGCCATGACCTTGAGGAGCGTCGACTTGCCGGCGCCGTTGGGACCGACGACGCCGATCTTGGCGCCAGGGAGGAACGCGAGCGTCACCTCGTCGAGGATGACCTTCTCGCCGTGCGCCTTGCGGGCGCGCTTGAAGACGTAGATGTACTCGGGCATGTCTCCAGGCTACAGGGCATGCCTCGCACCTGAGTCGTCAGCGCGGCATAGGCTTCCTCCGTGCGGGTCACCGATGTCGAGGTCCACGTCGTCAACGTTCCCTTGCGCAACCCGTTCGCCAGCTCCTTCGAGACCAAGACCGGCAACACCAGGACGGTGGTGCGGCTGCGCACCGACGACGGCCTGGAGGGCTGGGGCGAGACGATGGCCGGCCGGCCGGTTGCCGCGCTCGTCGGGGAGCTCGCGGCCGAGCTGCTCGACCGGAGCCCGTTCGACCTCGAGGCGTTCCACCGGCGCGTGCACATGGTGCCGTTCTTCCACGGGTACCTGGGCTACGCGGCGATCGCGGCGCTCGACGTCGCCTGCTGGGACCTCATCGGCAAGGCCACCGGCCGGCCGCTCGTCGACCTGCTCGGCGGACGGTTCCGCGAGACCGTGCCGCTCACCGCACTGGTCACCCGCGCCGACACCGGCGACGCCGCCCCCGAGCGGCTGCCGGAGACCCTCGCACAGCACGCGGCGCGCGTCGTGGAGTCCACCGGGTTCCGCGCGGTCAAGCTGAAGGGCACGTCCGACGTACGCGGCGACGTCGCGATCCTGCGGGCGCTGCGCACCGCCCTCCCCGACATCGCGCTGCGCGTCGACCCCAACGCCGCGTGGTCGGTGCAGGACACCGTCAGCGCGGCCGCGGCCATCGAGGAGCTCGACCTGGAGTACCTCGAAGACCCGTGTGCGGGCATCGAGGGCATGAGCGCCGTCCACGAACGCGTGCGGGTGCCCCTCTGCACGAACATGTGCGTGGTGCGGTTCGAGGACTTCGCGCCCGCGGTCCGCGCCCGTGCGGTCGACATCGTGCACGGCGACGTCTTCAAGTGGGGCGGCGTTGCCGTCACCAAGGCGCTCGCTGCCCACTGCGAGACGTTCTCCCTCGGCATGAACATGCACAGCGGCGGCGAGCTCGGCGTCGCGACCGCGGCCCATCTCGCCCTGGTCGGCAGCACGCCGGTGCTCGACCGGTCCATCGACAGCATGTACTACCTGCACAGCGACGACATCGTCACCGAGCCGTTCACCGTCGCCGGCGGCGCGCTCGCGGTGCCGCACGCGCCGGGCCTCGGGGTCACCGTCGACGAGGACAAGCTGGGTCACTACGCCGAGCTCAACCGCACCCAGGGCGACCTCGCCTGACGCCGGACGACGAAGAAGGGCGCCCGCCCCGCCGACCGGCGGGTGCGAGCGCCCTCTCCTCGGGCTGATACCTACTTCGCGGGCACGACCCGCACCTTCATGGTGTTGCCACCACCGGTCTGCCCCGTGACCTGGATCTTGACGCCGACGCCGGCGACCTTCACCGAGTGCTGCGGGTTCTTGCCCGACCAGTAGGCGTTCGGCTTGCTGTCGTCGAACGTCCTGACGGCCGGCTGCGCCTTGACGTTGGCCACGACCACCTGCCAGTGCTCGCCCTTCTGGACCTCGTTGCTCAGCCTGATCGGGTCGGTGCGCTCGACGCCGAAGGTCGCGTCGAACGGCTGCCTGCGGTTGCTCAGCAGCGACCCGTCGCTGAAGGTGATCGGCTTGTAGTGCGCGTCGACCGGGAGGACCAGGCCCTTGCCCGGATGGACGCTGGTGTTGTTGTCGGCCTGGGTCTCGTCCCAGTAGGTGATCAGCAGGCCGTTCTGGTACGGGAACTGCTGCACCCAGTCGGGCTTGGAGTTCGCGTGACCGTACAGGTACGGACCGGTCTTCAGGGTCCTGTCGTAGTCGACGTACTGCCGGTTCTCGGCGAGGTAGTAGCGACCCTTCATCTCGGTGTTCGTCCCGGTCATCCGGGTGAATCCCCGAGCCGTCCAGCCGTTGGTGCCGCTCTCGACGTCGTCGGAGAAGACCGTCTCGTCACCGGCCTTGACCGCGAAGTCGTCGAGGAAGATGCCCGCGCCGTGGGTGTTGGCGTCGGAGGCGTAGCGGAACCTGACCTCGACCTCCTTGCCGGCGTACGCCGAGAGGTCGTACGAGAGGTCGGTCCACTTCTCGTCGGACGAGCCGTCGATCGGGTCGCCGACCTTCTCCCACGAGGCGCCGCCGTCGGTGGACGCCTCGACGTAGCCGAAGTCGTAACCCTCCTCGGTGTCGTACCAGGCCTTGGCCGACAGCGTCGCCCCGGTGGCACCGGTCAGGTCGACGGACCTGGCGAGCGTGTTGTTCAGCTCGTCGCCCTCACCGCTCCACCACTCGTACTCGCCCGAGGCTGGTTTGTTGTAGTCGGTGACGACCTTCTTCTCCGGCAGCACCACCACGAGGGCCTGCGGGTTGGCTGTCGTGCGTTCGGCCACGCCGAGCGTGTGCTTCGACGTGTCGTCGTGCACCGCGACCTCGTAGTCGAGCCAGCCGAGCTGCAGCTTCTCCCACGCGCCCATGTAGCCCGGCGTCGTGCCGATGGTGCCCTTTCCGTGGCCCAGCCACGAGCCCGCCGACATCAGCGACCAGAACCCGGTGCCGTTCTCGCCGCCCTGGGTGTCGTACAGGTCGGGCAGGCCGAGGTCGTGGCCGTACTCGTGCGCGAACACGCCGAGACCGCCGTTCTCCGGCTCGGTCGTGTAGTCGCGGACGAAGATGCCGCTGTCGCCGATCGGCGTGCCGCCGCTCTGGTTGAACTCGGGGCCGGTCGCGTCGTTGGGGAACGCGGACCAGCGGTGCGACCAGATCGCGTCCTCACCCTGGGCGCCGCCGCCTGCCTCCTCGCCCTCACCCGCGTGGATCAGCTGGATGTGGTCGATGTAGCCGTCGGCCTCGTCGAAGTTGCCGTCGGCGTCGAAGTCGAAGCGGTCCCACTTGTCGAACGTGGCGAGGTACTGCTTGATCTCCTCGTCGGTCTTGCCCTGGGCCTTCTCGTTGTCGAACCAGGCGGTGCTGCAGTCCTTGACGAAGTTCCAGTAGGCGTCGGACTCGGGGATCTCGTTGGAGCCGTAGCGGGCCTCGTTGTACGGCACCTTCACCCAGGCGCTCACGTCGCCGTCGACGGTGTACTTGCCCGAGGACTGCTTGAGGTAGAAGTCGGCGAAGGACTCGCCGGTCTTGCCGAAGAACATCTTCTTGAAGTGGTCCTGGCTGAAGTCCTTCTCCCAGTACGTCGAGTTGTCGACCTTCTGGTCGGGCGCCGGGATCTCGTTACGCACCGGGCCGGCCTCGCCACCGGTACGCGGGTCGGTCTGGTCGCCGAACTCGCACAGGATGGTGAAGAGCTGGTCGGTCTTCGGTGCGGACATCTGGGCGTACCGGCCCTTGCCCAGCTTGACGACGTTGGACTCGCCGCGGCGTTCGGTCTTCACCTCGCCGCGCAGCACCTTCTCCAGTGCCTCCCGCTTGTTAGCGCGGCGCTTCGACTCCTTGGGGTCCGGGAGGTCGTCGTGCCGATGTTTGGCCGACGTGCCCTGGTTGCCGTCGTGCGCGGGCGGCGGCGACGCGGACGCCGTCCCCTGCAGCAACGCACCGCCGAGCGTGGCGACGGCCGCAGCGGCCACCACACCCCTCGTCAGGTTCCTCACCCGGGAACTCCTTCTCTGCCGGACATGTCGTCACGCGTTCGTGCGCGCGACGCTACAGCGAGACCAACGGCACGGTAGAACCCCCCGAGCGGGTTGTCACGCCACCACGCAACGTACCGACCGACGGTGACCGTCGCCACGCGGCCACGGGTGACGGGAGCGTGAGGGGGTCACGCCCGGACGGCGACGGCGAGCTCGCGACGGATCTCGGCGTGGGCGTCGAGCTCGTTCTCGACGGGCCCGACGACGTGCTCTCGCACACTGCGTGAGACCTCGTCACGCAGTGACGTGACGAGGCCTTCGCGGCGGTGCCGCGCGGTCGAGCGCACGCCCAGCCGGGAGAGCAGGTCGATGCCCAGGCCAAGGACGATCGCCCCGCCCGCGAGCACGGCGGCCACCAGCGACCAGGCGCCGTTGCCGAGGACGAGGCCGGCGACGGCCACCACCGGTGCGGCGCAGAGCGCGCACAGCAGCAGCAGCAGCTGGGCCAGCCACGCCAGCCGCCACCAGACCGGGATGCGCCCGATACCGACGTCGGCGTCGGCGAGCACCCGGTCGACGACGTCGACGAGCTCGTCGGCGCGCGAGCGGCTCGCGTCGCGCAGCAGGCCCGGCCACGGGACCGGCAGGCCGGCCGAGGCCGACGCCGAGACCACGCGCAGCGCCCCGTCGACCTGCGCCAGCTGGATCGGCGCGCCGGACGGCGTGTGGTCGCCGGAGAGGCCGGTGAGCGCCTCGCCGCCCGGCAGCCGCAGCGTCGGCGTGCGGCGGAGCCTGCGGGCGAGGCGGAACGGCGGCCAGCCCGTGACGCGAAGGCCGTGCCGGCGGGTGCCCTCGGCGACCGCGGTCGCCAGGGTGCCGACGCCGGCGGCGTCGCTGATCGTCGTCACGAGCTCGTCGCGTGCCCGCGACCCGACGGTCTCGGTCCCGGAGAACACGGACTCGGTCACCCCGAGCCCGTCCGGCTCCTGCTCCTCGTCGGGCTCGACGGGGCGTTCGGAGTCGCAGTACGCGTCGAGGCGGCTGCCGATGCTCGCGATGTCGGCGGTGAGCCGGTCGGCGGCGGCCCGCTTCTCGCGGACGGTCTGCTCGAGCAGGGTCCGCAGCCCCTCCGCTCCCGCCTCGGCCGTGGCGGACGTCGGGACGACGCGGACCCCCTCGAGCCCGTCCTCCTCGACGAGCAGCCGGCGCAGGTCGGCCTCGCAGGCGGCGACCTCGTCGGCCTCGAGCCGGTCGACCTGGTTGAGCGCGACGATGACGACGTTGCCGTGTCCCGCCATCGGCTGGAGGAACTCCTCGTGGACGACGCGGTCGGCGTACTTCTGCGGGTCCATCACCCAGACGAGGGCGTCGACGAGGTCGACGAGGCGCTTGACCTCGTGCAGGTGCGACGGGTCGTCGGAGTCGTGGTCGGGCAGGTCGAGCAGGACCAGCCCCGCCAGCGGGGACGGTGCGGTGTCGAGCACGGTGTCTCTCGCGACCCGGTGCTGCGCGGGGACGCCGAGCCAGTCGAGGAGGGCGGCGGCGCCGTCGAGTCCCCAGACGCAGGCGTGGACCGCGCCGGTGGTCGGGCGGCGGACGCCCACCGCCGAGAGGTCGATGCCGGACAGGGCGTTGAACAGCGACGACTTGCCGCTGCCCGTCGACCCCGCGAGCGCGACGACGGTGTGGTCGGCGGAGAGCCGCTGCCGGTCCCTGGCCCGCTCGAGGACGCGGACGGCGGCCGCCAGCTCGGCGGCGGGCAGGCGCCCCTCGCCGAGGTCGACCGCGCGAGTAAGGGCGTCTATCCGCTCCGCCAGCTCGCCCGACGGCGGCGGGTGCTCAGTCACCGGCGAGCCGCGTCGAGGCCGAACTGCACCTCGCGCAGGCGATCGGCACCGTTGTCCGGCACCTGGGTACGGCGGAGTAGATCCCGGTATCGCTCCGCTTCGGCCTCGAGTAGCCCATGCGTCTCCCCCTGCAGGTCCCTTCGGACGGTCGCCGCGTGCCGGCGTACCGCCTCCCCCCCGAAGATCGACTCGAGCAGCTTCCTTGACGCCCGGGTCGCACTGCGCGCCACCGCGACCTCGGTGCCCGTGGCGGCACCCACCGGTGTCACGGTGACAAGCACGAGGATAAGGCCAAGGACCACCGCGTCGTAGTCCGGAGTGGGCGAACCGTCGTCGGACGACGCCTCGTGCACGAGCTGTGTCACTCGGTCCTGCCAGCCATTCACGACGTCACGGACAGAAGCAGTCAGCTCGGCGGATACGCGACGCGGGTCATCCGGCGCGCCCGCCAGCACGGCCTCGCCGGCGGATCCCTGTGCCCACCGCCCGCTCACGTGTTCGACGAGTTGCGCGGCGTGAGCGAGCAGCATCGCCTGGACACCCTCGGCGAACGCGGCACGGAGCTCGGTGACCTGGGTCGAGGTGGCACCAGCGTGCACCGCCCGCACCATCTCGCCGGAGCCGACGAGCTCGCGCCACCGGGTGAGCACGTCACCGCGGACCAGCGAGCCGTCGAGCGTCGCGTTGTCGACGCCCTGGCCCGCCACCGCGGACGCCTCGTCGACGACAGACAGGAGCTCGGCGACGATCTCGTCCTGCTGCTCGGCGACCCGCGTCACCGGGATGAGCCGTTCGCCGAAGCTGTCGATCGCGCCGTCGAGCGTCTCGCGGACGAGGGTCTGCCTGGCCTCGTCGTCCGAGGCGACGTGCGCGAGCCAGCCGCGCAATGACGCGATGGCCTCCTCACCGAGCAGCTCGCCCCGCTCGACCTCGGGGAGGACGAAGAACGGCGCGTCACCGAGCCCCCGCGCGTGGAGCAACTGCGCCAGGTGCTCGCTCGCCTCCTGCCTGCTGCCCTCGGGACAGCGGTCGATGACGACGGCGACCGCCACGCCGCGGTCGCGGGCGGTGTGGAGGAACGACCACGGCACCGCATCGGCGTAGCGTGCTGCGGTGGTGACGAACAACCACAGGTCGGCCGCGGCGAGCAGCTGGACGGCGAGCTCGCGGTTGGGTTCGACGACGGAGTCGAAGTCGGGCGCGTCGACGACCGCGAGGCCGACCGGCAAGGTGTCGCACCTGACGAGGTGCAGGATCCCCTCGTCCTCGGTGGCGTCGGTCACCTCGCCCCTCGACCTGGGCAGGGACGGCAGCACCCGGTCGTCGGCGAACCACGCCTCGTCACCCTCGCCGCAGATCAGCACCGGCGACCTGGTGGTCGGGCGGAGCACGCCCGCCGGGCTCACGGTGCGGCCGGCCAGCGCGTTGACGAGGGTGGACTTGCCCGAGCCGGTCGACCCGCCCACGACGGCGAGCAGCGGGGCGTCGAGCCGGGCGAGGCGGGGGAGCACGTAGTCGTCGATCTGCCGCGAGATCTCCGAACAGGCGCGCTGGGCGTCGTCGGCGCCCGGGATGCGGAGCGGGAACAGAGGTTCGGCGAGCCGATCGCGGAGGCGCCTCAACGCCTCCCCCATCTTGGCCCCGCCATGATCCACGCTGGGTAGCATGCCCGGTTCGCGTGGCCTGCGGCACGCCGGGGGCGGGTAAAGGGCAGGAAAACGCACGGTTGCTCGGACGGAGGGTGCGCGCGCGCCTACTCGTCCGCCGCGGCGGAGGCGTGGGCGGCCGTGTAGATGGCACGGACCGTGTCGACCGTGTCCGCTTCCGTAGCGGGCTTGTCCTCGCGATAGCGGAGCACCCGTGCGAAGCGCAGTGCCATGCCACCGGGATACCTGGTGCTGTGCTGCACGCCGTCGAACGCGATCTCGACCACCAGCTCCGGGCGGACGTGGACGACCCAGTCGCCCCGCTCGGTGGCGAGGGCGAGCAGTCGCTCGGTCTGCCAGGCGAGCATCTCGTCGGTGAGCCCCTTGAACGTCTTGCCGAGCATCACCCAGCCGCCGTCGGGGTCGCGGGCGCCGAGATGAAGGTTGGACAGCCTGCCCCTGCGGCGGCCGTGTCCCCACTCCACCGCGAGCACCACGAGGTCGAGGGTGTGGCGCGGCTTCACCTTCAGCCACGCCGCGCCGCGCCGGCCGGCGTCGTACGGCGAGGCGGGCGACTTGACCACGACGCCCTCGTGCCCTGCGGCGATCGCGGACTCGAAGAACGCCGCCGCCTCGTCCGCGGACCCGGTGACGGTGCGCGGCACGAGGAAGCGCTCGGGCACACGTTCGCGCAGCGCCGCCCACCTCGTCTCCGCCGGCTCGTCGAGGAGGTCGGTGCCGTCGACGTGGAGGACGTCGAAGAAGAACACGGTCACCGGGAGCTCGGCGCGCAACGTGTCGGCGTCGCCCCGTGACCCGGTGCGGCTCGCCGTGACCCCGAACGGCTCCGGCGTGCGGTCGGGCCGCAGCACGATCGCCTCACCGTCGAGCACGACCTCGGAGACCGGGAACCGCGCCACGGCCTCGACGATCTCGGGCAGCCGCGCAGTGACGTCGTCGAGGCTGCGGGTGTAGACGCCGATCCGGTCGCCGGACTTGTGCACCTGCACCCTGATGCCGTCGAGCTTCCACTCGAGCGCGGGCACGGGCACCCGCACCTTGGCCAGCGCGTCGGTCAGGTCGGTCGCGGGCTGCGCCAGCATCGGCGCGAGCGGCCTGCCGACCTCCAGGCGGAACGCGGCGAGCCCGTCGGCGCCCTCGGTCAACGCGACCGCGCCGACGACGCGCAGGTCGCCGCGGAGCAGCAGCGCCCGGCGCACCTCGCCGACCGGGATGCCGGCCGCCTTGCCGATCGCGTCGGCGGCGATCCCGGCCAGCGCGCCCTGACGTACCTCGCCGGTCAGCAGGCCGCGCAGGTAGTCCTGCTCCTGCGCCGTGGCGCGGGCGAACAGGTCGCCGAGCAGTGCGGCACGGCGCGCCTTCGACCCCGGCCCGCTCGTGCCGCCGACGGTCTCCAGGAGGGCGTCGACCTCGGCGACGGTGAGGCTCGCCGTGCCGGCGGGCGCCGGTATCTCGCGCAGGCTCGCCCACCCGACGCCGATCTGCCGCTGCCTGAGCATGCCGGCGAGGTACGCCACGGCCGCCTCCGCCTCGTCCGCCTCGGCGGTGCCCAGGCACGCGGCGATGAGGTCGATCTTGGCGCGGCGTGACGACGTGGCGGCGACCGCCGCCGACGTCCGCGCGATCTCTGCGAAGAGCACGGGAGCAGCATGCCACCGGTCGCCGACACCCAACCCTCGTTGGGGTCCCCGGCGGGGGTGCCCACCACGACCGGGGTCCCCAACGGGTGCGGGCACCACGACCGGGGACCCCAGCGGGTGTGGCCGGCGGCGAGGCGACGCGGTGTCAGGTGGTCAGGTCGACGGGAAGGCCGGTCTCGGCCGACGCGTCGGCGGCCTGGTAGACGCGCATCACCGTGCGGGCCTGCCGTGCCGTGGCGAGCACGGGACGGTCGTACGCCACCGCCTCCAGGAAGTGCACGGTCTCGGCGGCCATCGGGCCGGCGTACACGTGGCCGACCCGCTCGCCCGGCATCGTCGACAGCGGCAGCGAGATGCCGCCGTCCATCCGGTTGAGCAGGACGTCGCGGTGGCTGTCGTCGACGAGCAGCGCCGCGTCGGAGCCGACGAGCTCGATGGTCGTCGTCGAGAAGTTGGGGTACCCGGGCGGCAGGATCCAGCCGGCGCCGATGACGACCACGACGCCGTCGTCCATCGTGATCGTGATCCAGGTGCAGTCGGCGACGTCGTGGGCGTCGCGCATGACCTGGTAGACCGACTGCGCGTAGACCCGCACCGGACGCGCCGGCTCGAGGCACCACAGCACGAAGTCGATGTCGTGCGTGGCCTCCATCGCCGCGGGCGACAGCTTGATCCTGCCGCCGATCTTGTTGCCGAGGCTCCGCGTGACGTGACGGCTGACGAGCGCGCTCACCGGACGACCGATCGTGCCGTCGTCGACGCACTGCTTCACGTACGCCTGTTTCGGGTTGAACCGCTGCGAGTACCCGATGGCCAGCTTGAGGCCGGACGCCTCGGCGAGCGCGATGAGCTCGTCGGCCTCGTCGAGGGTGAGCGCCAGCGGCTTCTCCAGCAGGACGTGCTTGCCGGCGTGCAGGGCGTCGCGCGTCATCGGGAAGTGCGTCGTCTCCGGCGTCGCGGAGATGATGACCGCGTCGACGCCCTCGTCGGCGAGGATCTCGTGGTAGTCGTCGGTCAGCAGCTTGGCGTCGGTCTGGTCCGCCACCTCGCTGAGCCGGTCGGGGCGGATCTCGGCGAGGTGCACCCGGTCGACCAGCGGGCTCGCCGCGCAGACGTTCGCCCTGATGCCGCCACACCAGCCGGGGCCGATGATCCCTACGTCGATCGTTCGCATCCGGTCTCCTGGAAGGTCGGTGTCACAGGTCCACGGAGATCTCTGCGCCCTTCGCGGCCGCCTCGTCCATCGCCAGGCACATCAGCAGCGCGCGGTGTCCGTCGGCGGCCGTGGCGTGCGGCGTGACCGCGCCGGACGCGACGCGCACGAACCACGCGTTGGTCTCCTCGCGCATCGGGCCCCACAACTGGCCCTGGTACTCGTCTCCCGGCGGGTAGCTGGTGAGGAAGTCGACGTGGCGTGGCGCCTCCGGCGCGAACCCCTCCGGTTGGTAACCCGCCCCCTGCGGCGCCTCAGATGCGAGAACGAGGTCGCGGTGCGTGTCCTCGATGTCGAGCACGCCTGTCGTCCCGACGATGCCGATCTCGAGGCCGTACACCGATCCCGGCCAGATCGTCGGCAGCGCCCAACTGATGTTCATGCTCCACACGGTGCCGTCGGCCATCGTGACGATGGCCAGCGTCGCGTCCTTCGTGCCGAGTGCGCCGAGCACCTTGTCGACGGACCGCGCGTAGACGTGCGCGGGGGTCTTGTCGCTCATCAGCCACAGGCAGAGGTCGACGGAGTGGGTGCCGGAGACCACGATCGGCGTGAGCGCCTCGCGATCCTCCGCACGAGGTAGCGTCGCCAGCGGCACCATCCGGTTCATGAAGGCCCGGGTGACGACCGTGGTGACGTCACCCACCGCCCCGGCCTCGAGCCGGGCCTTCGCTGCGAGGAAGCGGCGCCGGAACCGTTGCGTGTAGCCGACGACGGCGTCCACGCCCGCAGCGTCGATCGCGTCGAGCACCCGGCGCGACGCGTCCTTCCGGGTGGCGAGCGGCTTCTCGATGAACAGGTCCCTGCCCGCGTTCGCGGCCTCGACGACGGGACGCTCGTGCTCGTTCTCGTCGGTGGCGACGATCACCGCGGCGACCTCGGGGCGCCGCACCAGCTCCGCCGCGTCGGTCGTGAAGAAGTCCGCGCCGACGTCCGCCGCGAGCCGCCTGCCGACGGCCTCGTCGCGGTCGCAGAGCCCGAGCCAGCCCACGGCCGGATGCTGTCGCGCCAGGACCGCGCGGATCCTGCCGATCGTCCCGCATCCCACGACGGCGAGGCCGAAGCCGCCGCCCTTCTCCCGACTCGAGTCCGGCATGAGCAGCCGCCTTCCGCCCGCAACGTTGACAGTGGGTAAAACGACAGTACATGATACATGATCGATGATGCCTCCAGACGCTTCATCGTCACCGACCGCCACCGGGGGTCACGACAGGAGGCGAAGACCGATGCGCCAGGTCCTCCGAAACAGGGTTCTCGCCAGCACCGTCCTCGCCGGGTTCGCGGCGACGACCGTCGCCGCGTGCGGCGCCGGGCCGCAGGACACCCCGACCGAGGCGACGGGCAGTTCGTCGATCCGCACCGTGCACCTCGCGACGGTGCAGAACATGCTGCACGTGCCGGAGTTCGTCGCCGCGCAACGCGGCATCTACGTCAAGCACGGGCTCGACGTGAAGCTCGACATCCTGCAGGGAGGTGCCGACGTCGGCAAGGCGCTGGAGTCGGGCACCGCCCAGTTCGGCAGCATCGGCTCGTCGACGGTACCGACCCAGCGCGCGTCCGGGCTGATGGTCAAGGTCGTCGCGCCGGTCATGAACGACGCGACGACCGACACGTACGCGGGACCGCTCGGCATCGTCGGCCGCAAGGACAGCGGGGTGAAGGCGAACGACGTCGGCTCGCTGGTCGGCAAGCGCGTCGGCTTCCAGGAGGCCAGTACCAACCACGACTACCTGCTGTTCCTGCTGAAGGAGAAGGGCATCGACCCCAAGCGGCTCGACCTGGTGCCGCTGACGACGACCGACCATCCCGTCAGCCTGAAGCAGGGAGACATCGACGCCGTGGCCTCCTGGGAACCGTTCGTCTCCCAGGAGATCCGCGACCTCGGCGACAACGCGGTCGTGGTCTCCCGGGGCGAGCCCACGCTGGGCTACGTCATCGGCGTCGTGGCCACCGACGAGGAGATCGAGAAGGATCCGGAGCTGATGACCCGCTTCGCCAGCGCGACCGCCGAGGCCATGCAGTGGACGCGGAAGAACCGGGACGGGGCCGCGAAGATCAGCACCAACTACATCAACGGCCTCGAGCTCCCCGTCGCGAAGGACGCGATGAAGCACCTGCGGTTCGACCCGCGGCTGAGCAGGTGCACCCAGGACGCGCTGGACAAGACCGGCGTCGACCTCGTCCGCTCCGGCCAGCTCAAGAAGTCGGCCAAAGGCCCGGCGATGGTGGCGCCGGACCACATGACCGAGGTCGAGAAGAAGCACCCCGAGTGGTTCTCAGACCTCCCCGAGCTGCCCGAGAAGTGCCGCTTCTCCTGAACCGGCCGCGGGTACGCCATAGCGTCCAGCAGCGAACCCGTGAGGGGCACCCTCACCGTGCCAGAGCACGGTGAGGGTGCCCCTCACGGGTTCAGCGGCGGTAGCCTCCGCCGGCGAGGACCGCGGCCGCGGGTACGCCGTTGCGTCCGAGGTACTGGTGGCCATGGCCACCAGTACCTCGGACGCAACAGTAAGCGTGCCGGCTACCGGTCCTGCGTCACCGGGGAACGCATGACGTACAGGCCGCCGGCGAACCTGTCGACACTGAAGATCAGGCCGCGGTCGTCGACGTAGACGTCGTTGATCTGCACCGAGCCCGCGGGCGAGCCCTCGGGCGCCGGCGGGATGTTGTATGCCACCTCGCGCGGGTTCCGGGGATCGCTGATGTCGTACGCGCGCACACCTCCGTTGAAGAAGCTGGTGAAGATGACGTCGTCGGAACGGAACGTCGGCTCGTCGGCGGCGTGCTCGAACACGTTGTGCGCGCCGAACCGTCCGCCCCGCTGGCACAGCTCCGCGGCGTTCTCCGGCAACGGGATCACCGACACCTGACGGAGGCCGGAGGCACGGTTGGACCAGATGGTGTTGCGCTTCGGGTAGTCCTCGCACGAGTCCATGTTGCTCTCGTGGGTCGCGACGAGGTAGCGCCCGCCGCGCACCGGCCACAGCGTGTGCAGGAAGCCGACCTCGGGGGGCGAGTCGTCCATGCTCGCGACCAGACGCGGGCTCTTCTTGTTCGCGATGTCGAGCACCACGCCGCCGCAGTCCATGTAGCCGAGGTAGGCGCGATTCGGCGTCGCCTGGTCGAAGTCGACGTTGTGCAGCCGGCAGCCCTCGTCGAAGCCCTCGTTGGGCGGCGGCAAGGGTTCCTGGTCGCCCTCACGGGTGCCCGGGTACCACCATCGGCCCGCCTCCTTCGGCTTCGTCGCGTCGAGCAGGTCGACGATGACGTAGATCTGGTCGTCGTTGCCGGGCCGCCGGGGGACGAAGTCCGGCATGCCCGAGGAGATGTGCGCGTACCGGCCGTCGGTGATCCAGACGTAGTGCACGCCCCTCGAGTAGCCCCCCGAGGTGTCGAAGAAGCCGATCTCGCGCGGGGCGGTCGGCTCCGCGATGTCGAACACACGCAGGCCGGCGTTCGGCTGCCCGGCCTCGAGCACCTGGTTGGCCACGGTGAGCAGGTGGCCGGAGACGTCGAGGGAGTTGCACCTGGTGTTCTCGTCGGGCACATCGGTCTGCGACAGCAGGACCGGGTCGGTCGCCTTGGTGACGTCGAGGACGCTGAAGCAGGTCGGCCCGCTCTCGTGCGCGACGTAGAGGATCCGCCTGCCGTCGGGCGTCTTCACCTCCCCGAAGCCCTCGCCGCCGTTACCGTTGCCGCCGAGGTCGTTCTGCGCGATGACGCGCATCGCCTTCTGTTCCGGCATCGCGCCGCGCGCGTCGTCGCCCGCGTCCGCCGACGCCGAGCCGGCGAGCCCGAGCGTCATGAGCGTGGCCGCCGCGATCGCCAGCGACCGTCCGCCTGTGGTCCTCATCACGCCTCCTCGATCTTGAGGCCGAACAGATCGGCCGCGTTGCCGCCGCGGATGGCGGCGTCGTCTGCTGGGTCGAGCTCGATGCCGGCCAGCTGCTCCGCGTACGGACCGCCGGCCATGTCGAACGGGAAGTCGCTGCCGTAGACCACCCGGCTCGCGCCGACGAGCCCGATCAGGTAGCGCAGCGGCTCGGTCGCGTGGGTGATGGTGTCGTACCAGAACCTCGTCAGGTAGCTGGACGGGTCGTGCGCGCAGTCACGCGCCTCGGGACGCACGTGGTGCCCGTGGTCGAGCCGACCGAACTGGTACGGCAGGTAGCCGCCGCCGTGCATGAGCACGATGCGCAGGCCGGGCAGCTCGTCGAGCACGCCGCCGAAGATGAGGCGCGCGGCGCAGATCGTCGACTCCAACGGGTTGCCGACGAGGTTGGTGAGGTAGAAGTCGCCGAGCCCTCGCCGGACGCCGACATTCGACGGATGGACGATGAGCGGCACGTCGAGCTCCGCCGCCGCAGCGAGGAGCGGACGGAAGCTCGAGTCGTCGAGCGACAGGTCCCCGACGACGGGACCGATCTGGGCGCCGCACATGCCGAGGTCGGCCACCGCGCGGCGCAGCTCGGCGACCGCCGCGTCGGGGTCCTGCATCGCGAGGTTCGCGACGGGCCGGATGCGACCGTCCGCCTCGGCGGCGAAGGCGGCCAGCGCGTCGTTGGTCCGGCGCGCGAAGTCGGCGGCGCCGCTCGCCTCGGTCCAGTACATGAAGAGCGTGGGAGCGATCGAGAGCACGCCGACGTCGACGCCTCGCTCGTCCATCGCCGCGAGCCTGGTCTCGTGGTCGTGGAACGCGGGCAGGAGCGGGTACCGGTAGCCCTGCCGGTGCACCACCCACTCCTGACCGTCGACGACCTCCGTCCGCATCCCGTCGAACCCGTCACCCCGTCGCGCGTCGTCGGCGACCTCCGGAGGGACGTAGTGGTTGTGCACGTCGATGGTCAGCACGGGGCGCCTCCAAGGGTCAGCGGGCAGTGCAGCAGCAGAATATATTGCAACCTGCATTGTGCGCACTAAGAAAGAGACGCCGTCTCACAACGTGACGACGGGAACTGGTGCGTGAAGGGCGCCGCGATGTCACCCTGACCGCGTCAAGGTGCCCATCACGGGGTCGAGGCGCTAGCGGCGGGAGGACCTCGTGCGCTTGGTCGCCTGCTCCGGCTCAGCTTGGTCCTCGGTGCTGTTGGCCGTCACGATGGTCTCGAGCGTGGCGTCGAGGTGCGACTCCAGAATGGTGGCGGCCTTCTCGCCGTCACGCTTGCGCAGGGCCTGGATCAGGCTGCGGTGCTCGCGGTTGCCCTCCTTGATACGCCCCGGCGACACCGCGAGCGAGTGCGCGACGTAGATGGTCGCGGCGTCCTGCACGCTCTCGACGAGCGAGAAGAGCCGCGGCGACACGGCGGCGCGGTAGAGGAGCGAGTGGAACTCGCTGTTGAGCTGGACCCAGAGACCCACGTCGGACTCGCGGTCCATGCGGTCCTGCAGCTCGGTCGCCGACTTCAGCTGCGCCTCGGTGATCTCGCCCGCGGCCTTGCGGACGGCGAGCGACTCGAGGGCCTTGCGGATGTCGTAGAGCTCGACGAGCTCGGTCATGTCGAGCTCGCGGACGATCGCACCGCGGTGCGGGTCGAAGTGGATCAGGCCGTCGGCGGCGAGGTCACGCAGTGCCTCGCGTACCGGGGTGGTACTCACCTCGAGCTGCGCCGCGATGTCGGCCTGCACGAGACGGGTGCCACCGTCGAGCGCACCGGTGAGGATGGCACGCCGAAGCGTCTCGCGGACGAACTGATGGGCGGTCCGTCGTGGCTGCGAGAACTCGAGGAGAGCGCTGTCCGGCATGGCCCCTTCCGCTCATCTGAGTCGATCGTTGCTAGCTGATATAATGCAAAGTCGTTGCTATCCTATCGTACTTTCCCGGAGGCACGAATACTGCGCCAGCCGCCGGAGGCAGCACATACTGTACGACTCGCCGGCCGGGCGCACGCCTCAGACCGGGGGGATCACGGGGAGCACCAGGTACGACGCGTGCGCGCCGCCCGTGTGCACCGTGGTCGTGCCCGCGAACGGGTCGGCCGGACGGTCGCGCGGGTCGTCGTGCAGGAACGGACCGCAGCCGGTGAGCTCGTTCTTGAAGTTCGAGAGATGTCCCCCACCACCACCTGGATACACGTAGTCCACGCCGCGGACGCTGAGCGACAGCCGGTAGCCGGCCGGCATCACCAGGCAGGTCGGCCAGATCTCGACGTCGACCTCGTACACGGTGCCGGGAGTCAGCGGCTGCGGGGAGTCGTGGCGGTGGTACGGCCGGTACGGCTCCGACAGCTCCTCGTCGAGCGCGCGGTGCGACGCGCGCAGCCATCCCTGGGCCACCGGCGTGTGCGGGTCGATCGCGCCCTGGAAGGTGACCTCCTCGCCGTCCGGCGCGAACACGCGGACGACGAGGAACAGGTCGGCGTCGGCCGTGGTCGAGCTGACGAACAGCCTGGCCGCGACCGGTCCGGTCACCTCGGTCTCGGTCGTGAACGCCGGGGCGTCGAACGTCACGCCCTCCCCCGCGGCGTCGAACGCGACGGAGCCCACGCCCGGTGCCTCGGAGGTCAGCGAGCCCGACCCCGCGTCGAGGTACGCACGGGTCCACCGCGTGCGCGGGATCGGCCAGGCCGTCTCCATCCGTTGTGTGAAGGCGCCGTCGACGTGCCGGATCTGCAGCTGCAGCGCGGGCTGGTCGGCCCAGCCGTTGTCCTCGCCCTTCAGGAAATGGTCGAAGAACCGCTTCTGCAGCGCGACCCCGTAGTCGGTGTAGAACGGTGTCCAGTGCGAGTGGCCGTGCATCTCCAGCCACTTCTGCGGCGTCGCGGCACGCACGTACCCCTCGACGTTGCCGCGCAGGTGCAGCCCCTGGCCGCCCCAGTTGCCCGCCGACAGCAGCGGGACCGTCAGCCTGCTCCAGTCCGGAGAACGTTCCCTGTGGTACGTGTCGTCGAGCGGGTGCGCGAGGATCTCGGCGCCGAAGTCGACCCTGGACTTCGCGAGCTCGTCGTCGTCGCGGGTCTCGTCGCCGCAGACGAGCTGCCCCGTGTTCGGGTTGCGCGCGCCGCGCTCCCCCAGGCCGTACTGCACGGTCTTGACCTGCATGTCGTACCAGTTGGCCCAGAACGTCGACACCATGCCGCCGTGGTGCGTCGCGTCGCGGTACCAGTCCGACGAGCCCTCCCACGGGCAGATGGCGGCGAGGTGCGGCGGCTGGCGCGACGCCACCTGCCACTGGTTCATCGCGTAGTACGAGATGCCGGTGAGACCGACCCTGCCGTTGCTCCAGTCCCGCGTGCCCGCCCACTCGATCGACTCGTAGAGGTCCCGCGTCTCGCGGTCGGAGAAGTGGTCGATCAGGCCAGGCGAACGCCCGCAGCCCCGCGAGTCGACCCGGACGCACACGTAGCCGTCGGGAATCCACTTCTCCGGGTCGACGACCTCCCAGTTCTGGTACTTGTTCGTCGTGCCCGCGACCGTGTCGGGGTGGCTCGCCGCCATCGACTCCCACGCGCTCGGGTAACCCTCCTCGAACGGCAGGCCCTTCGCGTAGGGGCCGTAGCTCACCAGAACGGGGTACCGCCCGTCCCCCGGCGGCCGGAAGACGTCGGCACGCAGGACGGCGCCGTCGTCCATCAGGACGGGCACATCCCAGTCGATCCGCATGCCGTCGGCGATCTCGCTGCGGTACGGCTCACCGGTCGCCATCGTCGCTCACCTCCGTGTGTCCCTGGCCGGGCAGGAACCGCCCCGGCAGCTCCTCGGTCGGGCGTCCGTCCTCGGCGACCAGGTCGCCACGCAGGTACGTCGCGACGACCCGTCCGCGCACCGTGCGTCCGGCGTACGGTGTCCAGCCGGCACGGGAGATCACGACGTCGTCTGAGAGCGTCCACGACGCCTCGGGGTCGACGAGCGCGAGGTCGGCGTCGCCGCCCGGTTGGAGGGAACCCTTGCGCGGGTGGAGCCCGTACCTCTTCGCCGGGGCCTCGGCGTAGACCCGGACGACGTCCTCGACCGACAGCAGTCCGGCGGCCGCGGCGTCGAGCATCAGGGGCAGCGTCGTGTCGAGGCCGGGCAGGCCGAAGTGGACGTCCCAGAATCCGCCGGACTCCTTCTGCTCCCTGGTAGCGGGCGCGTGGTCGGTCGACAGGTGGTGGAACACGCCGGTACGCAGTAGTCGCCACATCTCCGCCTGGTCCGCATCGCTGCGCGCCCTGGCGGGCGGGGTGAACTTGCGCAGCGCGCCGTGCTCGATCACCTCGTCCTCGCGCAGCAGGAAGTACTGCGGGCACGCCTCGGCGACCACGTCGGCCCCGTCGAGCCGCGCACGGCGGACGACCTCGGCGACGTGCGGGTCGCTCACGTGTGCGACGTTCACGCGTGCGCCCGTCAGGCGGGCGAGCAGGCACACCGTCTGTACCGCGACGAGCTCGGCCTCGCGCGACCGCCAGCGCGGCAGCAGCGACCCGTCGCGCCATCCCTCCGCGCGCAGGTCGCGCTCGGCGGCGGCCGTGATGCTCTCGTCCTCGCCGTGTACGAGGCAGACGCCGCCGAACGACGCCAACGCCGTCATCGCCGCACGGAGGTCGGCGGGTGTCAGGCCGGGCACGCCGTGCGTGGTGCAGGTGAACGCCTTGAAGTACGTGATGCCCGCCCGCCACAACGCGGCGAGCTCACCGATGCGGTCCGGCCAGACGTGCGCCGCCAGGCCGTAGTCGACCCGCGAGCGTCCGCGCAGGTGAGCCCGCTTGGCGTCGAGCTCCTCGACCGTGCGCACCGGGTGGGCATGGGTGTGCTCGACGATCGTGGTGACGCCGCGGGCGGCCGCCGCCGCGGTGCCGGTCGGGAAGTCCTCCCGCATCGGATCACCCGGGTCCATCAGGTGCACGTGGGTGTCGACCATGCCGGGCAGCACGAGGAGCCCTGAGGCGTCGACCGTCCGGTCGGCATCATGGCGCTCGTCGCCGACGTGCACCACGCGTCCGCCGCGGACGTGGACGTTGGCGCGGGCACGACCGCGCGCGGTGACGACGGTGCCGCCGTGGACGGCCAGGTCGAAGCGATCCGTCACTTCTTGGGCTCCGGCCACACACCCTCGCCCTGGTAGCTCTTGCTGTAGACGGGATGCTTCAGGAACTCCTCGGGGTCGTAGGTCCAGAACTGGCTGACGTCCTCGTACGTCTTGATCGGCACGTTCATCGAGCCGTTCAGGCCCTTCCTGACCTCGCGAATGTAGACGTTGAGCACCGGGTTGCCGCGCGAGTCGAGGTGTTCGGGACCGAACGGCGTCTTCTCCAGCTTCACGCCCTTGAGCGTGTCGACGAACTTCTTGGCGTCCGAGGTGTCGCCCTTCAACTCTTCGAGCGCCGAGACGATCCCCCCGGCCGCCGTGTACGTCGCGGCCGAGTAGTACGACGGGTACTCGTCGTACCGCTCGTGGTACGCGTCCACGAACTTCTTCGTGTCCTGTGCGTCACTGCCGTCGGCGAAGTGGCCCACCGAGACGATGCCGTCGGCACTGCTCCCGAGGCTCCGCAACGCGGCCTGGTCGACGACAGTCTCGTTGGTCAGCAGCTTGATCCCCGTCGCCTCCATGCCGAAGTCGTTCCACGCCTTGACGAACCGGACGCTGTCGGCTCCGACCTGTTCGGTGAAGACGACGTCTGGCTTCACCTGCTTGATCTGCGCCATGTAGGTGCTGAAGTCCTGCGTTCCCAACGGGTTCCACAGCTTCTTGCGGACCTTGCCACCCTTGTCGGTGAACGTGTTCGTGAAGCCGCCGCAGCTCTCGTGGCCGAACGCGTAGTCGTTGCAGATCGTCACCGCGGTCTTGTACTTGCGGTCGACGGCGGCGTACTCGCCGAGCGGATGGGTGGTCTGGCTGCTCGTCCATCCCGCGAGGCGCACGACGTACGGCAGCGGCTTGCGCTGGGTGAGGTCGTCGGCCGAGACCACAGGCACGACCATCGGCACCTTGCGCCGGTTGACGGCGTCGGACACCGCGAGCCCGACGTTGGCGAGCATCGGACCGACGATCATGTCCGCCTCGGAGTTCGTCATCAGCTCGCGGGCCTTGTTGAGTCCGATCGACGGGTTGCCCGCGTCGTCCTCCATCACGGTCTTCACCTGCTTGCCCGCGACCTTGCTCCCGTTCTCCTCCCAGAACAGCTTCCAGCCGCGCTCCATGTCCCTGCCCGGAGCGGCGTTCGGCCCCGTCGCGGGTCGGAGGAAGCCGACGGTCACCGTGTCGTCGCCCCCACCGCCCGACTCGTTCTGGTCCGGTGGCGCGCAGGCCGCCGCCACGAGTGCGGCGAGGGCGACGCCAACGAGGGCTGTGCGGTGTCTCATCTGGATTCCGCCTCCTAGACGCCGAGGTGCGTCTTCTTGGTCGTGCTGTCGTCGTCGAGCTCGGCGGGCGTGCCGTGCCAGACGATCCGTCCGTGCTCGCCGAGGATGTAGATGCGGTCGGCCACCCGCATGGCGAGACCGAGATTCTGCTCCACGAGCAGAATCGTGAGTTCGCCGCCCTTGAGCGACTCGATCCGTTCCCTGATCTGGCCGACGACGATGGGGGCGAGTCCCTCCGACGGCTCGTCCATCAGGACGAGCCGCGGGTTGGTCATCAGCGCCCGCCCGATCGCGAGCATCTGCTGCTCGCCTCCGGACAGGTTGCCGCCGGAGTTGTCGAGACGCTCGCGGAGGCGGGGGAAGAACTCCAGGACGCGGTCCATCGTCCAGCACGAGCCGTTACGCGCCGGCCGTGCCGCGACGGTCAGGTTCTCCCGCACGCTCAGGCTGCCGAAGACGTGGCGTCCCTGCGGCACGATGCTGATGCCCTTCCGGGCGATGACGTGGCTCGGCGACCGCGAGATGTCGATGCCGTCCCACGTCACTGTGCCGCCGGCGAGGTCGGGCGGCCGCATGCCGACGATGCTGCGGACGAGGCTCGTCTTGCCCATGCCGTTGCGGCCGAGGAGCGCGACGACCTCGCCCTCGGCCACCTCCAGGTCGACGCCGCGGAGAATCTCGGCGGCACCGTACCGGCACCGCACGCCCTCGGCACTCAACACGGCCACGTCGGTCACTCGCTCCTCAGGTAGACGGCCTGCACCTGCTCGTCGGCACGGATCTCGTCCGGCGTGCCCTCGGCGATCGGGGTGCCGTTCTCCATGCACAGCACGCGTTCGACGAGGTCGAGCGCCAGCGTCATGTCGTGCTCGATCAGGACGATGGAGAGATCGGCCGGCAGCCGTTCGATGAGTCCGCGCATGAGCACCCGCTCCGACGCGGACAGCCCGGCTGCCGGCTCGTCGAGCAGGAGCAGCCGCGGCGAGCCGGCCAGGCCGAGGGCGAGCTCGAGCTGACGCTGCTCGCCGTGCGACAGCTCGCCGGCCGGGTGGTCGGCACGACGCGCGAGGTCGACCTGGCTCAGCGCGTGGTCGACCCGGTCGGCGAGCGCGCCCGTCATCCGCAGCGGCCACCAGCAGCGCAGCCGGGATCGGTCGAGCGCCTGCGCCGCGACCGCGACGTTCTCGCGCACGGTCAGCCCGGGCATGATGTTGGTGATCTGGTAAGTGCGACCGAGACCGGCCCTGGCCCTGCGGTTGGGCGGCAACCTGGTCACGTCGCGGCCGAACAGGCGCACGTGCCCCGACGACGCGATGCACTCACCCGTGATGGTCTTGAACAACGTCGTCTTGCCCGCGCCGTTCGGCCCGATGACCGCCCACCGCTCCCCCGCGCCGACGCGCAGGGAGACGCCGGAGACCGCGGTGACGCCGCCGAAGCGCATCGTCACCGCGTCGAGTACCAGCGTCTCGTCAGGCGTGGCGCCCGCGGTCATCCGACCTCCCTTCTCGCATGCACGCCGTCACTTCCGCGGGTTCGGCCAGACGCCGGCGCCCTGGTAGCTCTTGCTGTAGACGGGATGGCGGAGGAACTCCTTCGGGTCGTAGTGCCAGAACTGGCCGACCCGGTCGTAGGTCTTGGTCGGGACGTTCCACAGGCCGTGCGGCCCCTTGGCGACCTTGCGGATCGAGACGTCGAAGACCGGGTTGCCGTGCGAGTCGAGCTTCTGGGGTCCCATCGGTGTCTGTGTCAACGACACGCCCTTCAACGCCTTGACGACGGCCGCGGCGTCGGAGACGTCCCCGTTCAATGCCTCGAGCGCCTTGGCCACGCCACTCGCCGCCGCGTATGTGTTGGCCGAGTAGTACGACGGGTACTTCTTGTACTTCGCATAGAAGTCCTCGACGAACTGCTGGGTCTCCGGCGCGTCGGCGCCCTCGACGAAGTGCCCCGAGGAGACGAGCCCCTCGGCACCGTCGCCGAGGCTCTTCAGCACGGACTGGTCCGTCAGCGTCTCCCCGCCCAGGAGCGGGATCGTCTTGCGCAGGCCGAAGTCGTTGTAGGCCTTGAAGAAACGCGACGCGTCCGCACCGGACAGCATCGCGAAGACGGCGTCGGGCTTGCTGTTCTTGATCTGCGCGACGTACGTGCTGTAGTCCTGGGTGTTCGTCGGTGACCACAGCTGCTTCACCACGCGTCCACCCTTGTCGGTGAACGTGTTGACGAACCCGCCGACGCCCTCGTAGCCGAAGGCGAAGTCGTAGCCGATCGTCACGATCTTGCGGTAGCCCCTGGAGTGCGCGTACTCACCGAGCGGATGCGTGGTCTGGCTGCTCGTCCAGCCGGCCAGCCGGACGACGTTCTGGACCGGCTTGCGTTGCGTGAGGTCGTCGGCCGACACGATCGGCATGACGATCGGGACGTCCTTGCGGCCCATGGCATCGGCCACGGCCAACCCTTCGTTGGCTGCCAATGGTCCGACGAGCATGTCGACGTGGCGGTTGTCGAACAGCAGGTTGGCCTTGTTGATCGCGACGGACGGATTGCCCGCGGTGTCCTCCACCGTCGTCTCGACCGTCTTGCCCGCGGCGCGGTTGCCGTGCTGCGACCAGTACAGCTCCCAGCCGTGTTCCATGTCGAGACCGTTGGCCGCGAACGGGCCGGTCGAGGGTCGCAGGAAACCGATCTTCACGCTGGAGCCCGTCTCGCGTTCCTGTTGCGCCTGCGGCGGGCTGCACGCGACGATCACGGTGGCGATCACGGCGATCGACACCGCGAGCCTCAGCTGCCGGGAGAGTGTCATGTCGTTTCCCGCCCTTCCTGGGCGTCGATGGGTTGCGCATCGTCGTCGGACGCGTCGTCATCCGCGCCCTTCGGGGTCTTGACGGTCGCCGGCCCGCCGGAGCCGAGCGCGGCGCCGACGTCGGAGGTGACCACCGCGCGTCCGGTGCGCCTGGCGACCAGCCGCGCCCAGAGCTTCGTCACCGCGCCGACGAACCCGGTGCGGGCGAAGAGGACCATCGCGATGAAGATGAGCCCCATGACGGTGGGCCACCTGTCGATCTCGATGCTCAGCACGTTTTGGATGAACACGATCACGAACGCGCCGAATAGCGGGCCCGACAGCGTGCCGATGCCGCCGAGGATGATCATCAGGATCGCCTGCGCCGAGGTGTTGAACTCCGCGACCGACGGGCTGACGAACTCGTTGTTGTATGCGAAGAGCACCCCGGCGACGCCGGCGAAGAAGCCGGACAGCATGAACCCGTACAACCGGTACGCGGTCACGTTGTAGCCGAGCATCCGCAGCCTGCTGCTGCTCTCCCGCAGCCCTCTGAGCGCGAGGCCGAACGGCGACCTGACGACGATCCACATGAGTACGCCGGAGATCAGGACGACCGCGAGGCACATGTAGTAGAATTGCCAGTCCTCGGTGAGGAACTCGGGACGGTAGATGCCGGTGAGTCCGTTCTCGGCGCCGGTGACGGGCGCGAGGCTGTGGGCGAGGCCGTAGACGATCATCCCCTGCGCGAGGGTGACCATGAGGAAGTACACGCGGCTCGTACGCATCGCCATCAGGCCGAAGAGCAGGCTCGCGACGAGAGCCGCGGCCATCCCCGTCACGATCTGCTGGAGGTAGCCGCCCTCCAGGCGCGAGGCGACGTAGCCGACGCCGTACGCGGACATCGCCATGATGCCGGCCTGGCCGAGCGAGAGCAGGCCGCTGTAGCCGGCGAGCAGGTTGATGCTCATCGCGAACAGCCCATAGATCAGCGCGAGCGTCGCGGTGCCGAGGATGAACGGGCCGACGACGTACGGCACGGCGCACCCGAGGGCGACCGCGACGGCGAGCAGCCCGAGCTGCACCCACTGCGTCAGCGTCACGCCTCTGACCGACGGGAGCGCCTTCATTCCGACCGTCCCAACAGGCCGGCGGGCCGCAGGATCAGCACCAGGGCCATCGGCAGGAAGATCATCACCGAGGCCAGCTGCGGCACCTCGGACGTGCCGAAGACGTTGATGAGCCCGACGATCAGGCTGCCGAGCGCCGCGCCAGGCAGGCTGCCCAGCCCACCGATGATGACCACGACGAGGCTCAGCAGCAGGATCTCGGTGTCGGCGCCGGGCAACAGGCTGAGGAACGCGCCGCCGATCACCCCCGCCGCGCCCGCGAGCAGCGCACCGAAGATGAAGACGCCCGTGAACACCCGGTTGATGTTGATGCCGAGCGCCGCGATCGTCTCCCTGTCGTCGACGCCGGCGCGGACGATCGCACCGATGCGCGTACGCCGCTGCAGCAGGTACATCGCGACGCCGACGACGATCGCGAGCACCGTCACGAAGATGCGGAACCGCGGATACGTGAACGAGCCGATGCTGATGGCGCCGTCGAGGTACGACGGCGGGGTGACCGTCTTCGGGTCACCGCCCCACACCGCGAGCGCGACGTCCGCGAGGACGGTCGCGATGCCCACCGTCAGCAGGACCTCGGGCAGCTCCTGCCCGCGCAGGCGTCGCAGCAGCACGCGTTCGGTGAGCACGCCGACGACACCGATGGCCAGCGCTGCCGCGAGGATCGCCAACCAGAAGCTGCGCGTGGCGACGGCGGTGGTGAACCCGATGTACCCGCCGATGAGGTAGAAGCCACCGTGGGCGAGGTTGACGATCCGCATCAGCCCGAAGATGAGGGTCAGCCCGCTCGCCAGGAAGAACAGCAGCCCGCCGAGGCTGATCCCGTTGAGGATCTGGGTGAGGAGGAACTGGCCGCTCACGTGCACCTGACCTCTCCGTCGATGTCGCAAACACGCTCACTCGGTCGTCAATGCCACCTTGAGCTGGGCCGGGTCACGACAGGCCGCGAACGCCTTGTCGGCGTCGGCCAGCGGATACGTGCCGGTGACCAGGCGACCGAGCTCGAGCGAGCCGCCCGCGGCGAGTCGCACGGCCCGGGCGTAGTCGCGAGGACGCGCCGCGCGCGGGTTCCGGATGGTGAGCTCCTTGTAGTACCACTGGTACGTCGGCATGTCGTCGGCCGACGGTGACGTGGTGCCGAAGACGAGCACCGTGCCACCGATGCCGGCCAGCAGCATCGCCTGCCGCAACGTGTGCGCGGTGCCCGCGCACTCCACCGCGAGCTCCACGCCGAGCCCGTCGGTCATGTCGGCCGTCGCGGCCGGTGCGTCGTCCGGGGTCACCACGGCGGTCGCACCGAGCTCGAGCGCGAGGTCGCGCTTCCACCCGGCGCGGGTGACCGCGAGGATCGGGTCGGCGCCGCGGAGGCGGAGCAGCTGCAGGTGCAGGAACCCCGCCACTCCCAGGCCGAGCACCGCGGCCGACTGCCCCGCGGTCACCGTCACGCTCTCCTGCGCGTGCACACAGGTCGCGAGCACCTGCATCATCGTCGCGTCGTCCTCGCCGATCCCGTCGGCAACCGGATGCAGCTGCGTCTCGTGCACCGCGACGAACTCGGCCGCGCCACCGTCGGAGTCTCGTCCCATCAACGCGCCGTGCGGGCACAGGTGCACCCGATCGGCACGACATGTCGGGCACCGGCCGCAGGACGCGCTCGGGTCGACGAGCACGCGCGTGCCCACCGCGGGCGAGCCGGTGGACCCCGCGACGGCCACGCGACCGATCACCTCGTGCCCGATCACCCGCGGCAGCTGTACGGGGATCTTGCCGCTCAGGATCTTCAGGTCGGTCCCGCACAACCCGGACCGCTCGACCCGCACCACCGCACGCTCGTCCGCGATCGGGGCCGCCATGTCGCGTACGGCGACGGCGTTCTCACCCTCGACGAAGACGGCCCTCATGGACGACTCCCGAGCGGAGCTCGACGCGGGTCACAGCCCCTGACCTACGACATTGCACAATGGAGAATGCCGGGTGTCAAGCGTCGCCGTCCGCGCCGCTCCACGTGGGTGGTGAGACGGCGAGGCATCGAAACCCGTGAGGGGCACCCTCACCGCGCCAGGACGGTGAGGGTGCCCCTCACGGGTTCAGCTCTTAGGCCGGCGCGCGGAGCTGCGCGGCCAGGGGACAGCCGAACGGGTCGCGCGCCGCGAGTCCGACGTTGTTCAGGTAGCGGACGACGATCGCGTACGAGGCGAGCAGGCTCTTCTCGGTGTACGCGACACCGTGTTCCTCGCAGAACCTGCGGACCAGGGGCTGCACGTGCCGCAGGTTCGGCCGCGGCATGCTCGGGAAGAGGTGATGCTCGATCTGGTAGTTGAGTCCGCCGAGCGCGAAGTGGACGAACCATCCGCCTGTCACGTTGCGGGACATCAGCACCTGGCGGCGCAGGAAGTCGACCTTCTGGTTCGGCGGGACGATCGGCATCCCGACGTGGTTCGGCGTGAACGCGCCGCCCATGTACAGGCCGTAGAGCCCGAGCTGGACACCGAGGAACGCCGCCGCCTTGCCCGGCGACATGACCAGCAGCAGCGCCGCCACGTACCCGCCGAGACGCACCGCGAGGAACGCGATCTCCCACCCGCGCCTCTTCATCGGAGCCCTGCTGGCGAGCCGCACGACGCTCTGGACGTGCAGCTGCAGTCCCTCGAGCAGCATCAGCGGGAAGAAGAACCAGCCCTGCCGATCAGCCAGGAACGCGGCCAGTCCGCGCTTCTTCGCCCGCGCGTACGGGGTGAAGGCGACGACGCCCGCGGCGATGTCGGGATCCTTGCCCTCCTTGTTCGGGTTCGCGTGATGCCTGCCGTGCTTGCTCTGCCACCAGCCGACGCTCAACCCGCCGAGCAGCGTGCCCTGGAGCAGCCCAGCCCAGTCGTTCGCCCGGCCGGACCGGAAGATCTGCCGGTGCGCCGCATCGTGTCCGATGAACGCGAGCTGCGCGAACACCACCGCCAGGGCACCGGCCATCAGCAGCTGGAACCACGAGTCGCCCAGCAGCACGAACCCGACGACCACCCCGCCAAGGGCGAGGACCGTCAGCGACATCTTGGCCCAGTAGTACCCGTAGCGCCGATGCAGCAGGCCGGACTCCCTCACCTGCTCGGCCAGCCGCGTGTAATGGTGTGCGTACTGCTCCTGCACACCGCCACGCCGGCGGACACCGTCGCGTGGCTCGGAAGAATGGACAGGTGTCTGGGTGGTCACGGCGACCGTCCTCGGCTCGGCGGAACGACGGATGCCAGGGTCCAGGACACCAGAAGAAGCTGACTCTGCCCTGCCGACTATACGCACCCGCGCACGTCCAGGGCAGTGCCGCTGCGTGTGCGGTACGCGACAGTCGCTCGTCGTCCACGTTCGCCGGGTAGGGTGGGGGAGTCCGAGGACATCTCGTGCGTCAGCATCCAGGCCGGCGTCGCCCTAGGGCGATCGACAGGTCAGGTGACCATGCGTCGTAGACCTTCCGCCTCCCTCGTGACCTACCCCGTGACCGCAGGCTCGCGTGCCGATCCCATCGTCATCGCGTTGCACGGCGAGCTCGGCGTGGCCACCAACTCGGCCCTGCGCGAGCAGTTGCTGCGTGCGCTGCACCGGACCGACCGGCTGATCCTCGACCTGGCCGCCGTGACCCGCTGCGACATCTCCACCCTGGCCGTCCTCGTCGGCACGCAACGTCGTGCCCGGCTGCTCGGCACGACCTTCCACCTGGCTGCGCCCGGACCGGAGCTCGCCGCCCTGCTGAACGTCACCGGTCTGGACCGGAGCCTCACGATCCTTCCCACCCTCGCGCGGGCGCTCGGCCAGGCGCGCGCCGACGGGCTGCGACCCGTCCAAGCCGCCTGAGACGCGCCCGCCGCCGGGACGTTCACTACATGGGCTCGATCGAGCTGATCCAGTAGACGTAGCTGAGGGCGCGGACGTTGGCCGGGCTGACGTTCACGAGGATCACCTTGTCGTCGCTCGGAGTCCCGCCGAAGACCCCGTACTCCGACAGCTGCCGTACGTGGAACGTCTGCGCGGGGAACGACAGGTTCACCTCGATGCCGGTCGGGCCGGAGACGTTCGCCAGCTGCGGCGAGAGCTTGCTGCCCGCGGTCACCATGCCGTACAGCGTGGGACCCTCGATCAGCGCGGCGATGAGGAACACCCCCGCCAGCATCGACGCCAGTGGCGCGAGCATGGCGCGCCTGATCCGCGGTCTCGCCATCGGCCTCACCTTCCTCTCATACCTTCGACGCGGCCGACACCAGGCCCCACCGCTGCACGGTCCTGCGTTCGATCGGTACGAGGATCAGCAGGTCGATGGCGAGGCCGAGCAGGCCGATCACCAGGTTGCCGCCGATGATCGTGTCGGACCGCAGGTACTCCGCCGCCCGGTAGATCATCGCGCCGAGACCCGCCGTCGCGCCGATGATCTCGGCGGCGATCAGCGCACGCCACGCGAAGCCGATGCCGGAACGCAGCCCGGACACGATGTGCGGCAGGGCACCGGGCACGATCACCTGGCGGACCACGTGCCACCAGCCGCCGCCGAGCGTGCGAACGGCGGCCTCGAGGACGGGCGGCACCGACCGGACGCCGAGCACGGTGTTGGCGAAGACGATGAAGAAGATCGAGTTCCAGATGATGAAGACGACGGTCTCCGTGCCGATGCCGAACCAGACGATGGCGAGCGGCAGCCACACGATGCCGGAGATCGCGGTGAAGAACGTCGCGAGCGGCTCCACCATCCGCGCGACCACGCGGTTGAGACCGACGACCAGTCCGAGTGCCACGCCCGTGACGACGCCGACGGTGACGGCGAGCGCCATCCGGCCCATGCTGGCTCCGACGTGTGCGAGCAGCTCGCCCGACGTCGCCAGCTCGGCGAGCCGTCCGGCGACGGCGGCGACGCTCGGCAGCGTCGCGGGACTCGGCCGCACGATCGCCCACCCGACGAGCCAGGCGACGACCAGCACCGCGAACGGCACAACGGGCAGCAACCGCTGCCAGCGCGCTGCCTGTCGCGCGCGGGTGAGCGCTTCGGGGCTGCGTAGGGAGGTCATGAGCCATCCTCCAGTGCTGATTGCCTCCGGCGGTCTTGCGACAGAGCGAGCATCGCAGTGGCTCGGAGCACGCACCGCTCCCACGCACCCACCGAACGAGGAGCGGAACGACGGAGGACGGCAGGACACACGGTCATCGCACCACCCCCCAGCGCTGGATGGTCAGCCGTTCCACCGAGGCGAGGATGAGCCGGTCCACGACGAGGTAGAGGGCGCCGATCATGACCATGCCGGCCATGATGGTGTCGAGGACGTGGAAGCGCCGCGCGTCGAAGATGAGGAAGCCGAGACCCGACTTGCCGACCAGCATCTCGCCGGCGATCAGCGCGCGCCAGCCGTACCCGATGCCGAGCCGCACCCCGACGACGATGCTCGGCAGCGCACCGGGCAGGAAGACGTTCCACGCGACACGTGCCCGCCCGCCGCCCATCGTGGCGACCGCCTGCCGGTAGACGTCGGGGATCGTCCGCACGCCGACCATCGTGTTGAAGACGATCGGGATGACGGCGGTGTAGACGATGACCGCGAGGATCGTCTGGTTGGTGAAGCCGAACCAGATGATCGCCAGCGGCAACCACGCGATGCCCGACACGGCCTGGAAGAACCGCAGGAACGGCTCGAACATCACCGCGCCGTACCTGGTGAAACCGAGCAGCAGCCCGAGCGGCACGCCCACGGCCACGGCGAGCAGCGCGCCGAGGGCGAGGCGTCCGATGCTCGCCGAGACGTATGCGGGCAGCACCCCCGTGCGGACCAGCTCCCAGGCCGCGGCGGCCGACGCCCCGGGCGAGGCGATGACGTCGTCGTCGAGGCTGAGACCACCCTTGAGCATCCCCCACACGACGACGAGCAGCACGAGCGGCAGCAGGAACGAGCCAGTGTCGAGGACCGCACGCCACGACCGCACGGCGGCCGACCACGGCTTCGGCGCCGTCGCCCGTACGGTCTCGCTCGACACGTCAGGTCACCTCCTCGCGCACGAGGCGGAGCACGTGCTCGTTCTGCTCGCGCACCGCGGGATCGCTGAGCATGACGCCGATCTCGCGGTCCGCCCGCGGCGTGGCGACCTCGACGATCTCCTTGACCCTGCCCGGTCGTCTGCTCATCACGACGACGCGGTCGCCGAGGAACACCGCCTCCTCCGTGTTGTGGGTGATGAACAGCAGCGTCCTGTCGGTCACCTGCGAGACCTTGAGCAGCTCCTCCTGCAGCGTGAGGCGGGTCTGCGCGTCGACGGCCGCGAACGGCTCGTCCATCAGGATCGCGTCGGCGTCGGACGCCCACGTCCGCGCGACCGCGACGCGCTGCTTCATGCCACCCGACAGCTCGTGCGGGTACTTGTCCTCGAACCCGCCGAGCTTCATCAGGTCGACGTAGTACGCGACCCGCTCGTCGCGTTCGCGGCGCGGCACCCCCTGGATCTCGAGGCCGTGACCGATGTTGCGACGCACCGTGCGCCACGGCATGATCGCCAGCTCCTGGAAGACGACACCGCGGTCGCGGCCGGGGCCGGTGACCTTCGTCCCGTCGCAGGTGATGGTCCCCGAGGTCGGCGTCAGCAGACCCGCGATCGCCTTCAACAGCGTCGACTTGCCGCACCCGCTCGGGCCGACGACGGTGACGAACTCGCCCGAGCCGATGGTGAGGTCGAGCTCGTGCACGGCCTCCACGCTCTCCCCCGTGTGCGGGGAGCGGAAGACGTGTGAGAGCCGATCGACGGTGATCTCCACACTGGTCCCCCGATTCAGTCGCGACAGGTCTCGGGCAACGGCGGGAGATCCGCGAACCATTCGGGGTTCTCCTTCTCCACCTTCTCCATGAACGACGTGTCGACCATGTCCTCGCCGGGAACCTTCTTCTCGATCTGCCCGGCACGGAGGTACTCGGCACTGACCTCGTCGAACGCCTTGACCGTGCACTTCGTGATCCGCGGGTCGAACTTCAGGTGCGGCATCGCGGCCTTGGCGTCGGCGAGCTTGAGTCCGTTGATGAAGTTCACCGCCTGTGCCGCGGCCTCCTCGGGGTGCTGCCGCATCCAGTGCATGGTCTCGGCCATCCCGGCGGCGAACTTCGCCATCACGTCACCGCGCTTCCCGATGGTGTCCCGAAGAGCGCCGACGCCGAGGAAGTAGCCGATGAGCGGGTCACCGCGCGAGACGACGGCGGCGTTGTTGCCGAGCTCGCTGATCTCCTGGGAGACGTACGGCTCCCAGGACGACACGGCGTCGACGTCGCCCTGCTTCAGGCTCACCGGGTGGTCCTCGGTCGTGAGCGGCACGATCGACACGTCGTCCAACGCGATGTCGTGCTTCTCCAGGTACCGCTTCAGGTACTCCTCGTTCGTGCTGCCGGAAAGCGCTGCGATCTTCTTCCCGACGAGACTGCTCGGGTCGTTCGGCCTCACTCCGCGGTCCTTGCGCCCGATGATGCCGAGCGGCCCCGCGTACCTGACGGTCGTCGCGTCGTTCATCGCCGGCGCCACGAGCTGGGCGTCGATGCCGCCGTTGCGGGCCAGCGGGATGCTCGTCGACCCCGTGCCGGTGAACTCGGCGTTTCCGCTCTGCAGCGCCTTGTTGAGCGCGGAGCCACTCGACAGCACGTCGAGCCTGACGTCGAGACCGTGCTTGGTGAAGAAGCCCTTCTGCACCGCGACGAAGTCGGCGAGGTGCATCATGTTGTTGACGCTCGCGAGCGTGACCTTGGTGTACTTCGTCGCCGCCGTCCCGTCACCCTTGCCGCCGTCGTCGACGGGTCCCGCACAGCCGACGAGTGCCGCACACAGCATGGCGGCGCCTAGTGTCCTGGCGCGCATGATGGAATCCCCTCGGTCGTCAGCTCTTGCCGAGCTCGTCGAGTCGGTCGGTCTCCCCCGGCGCGAGCTTGTGGCCCACACCGTCGATGACGTTCTTGCAGCTGATGACCACCGTCGGCTCGAGTGCCGTGACGCCGTGCAGGACGTTCGGCGGCGCGAGGAAGCCCTCGCCGGGACCGACCTCGCCGCTCTCGTCGGGGAACGTCACGCGCAGCCGCCCGGAGATGACGTACAACACCTGTTCCTGCGGATGTGCGTGCTCGACCGCTCCCTCACCAGGATCGAAGGACAGCCGTCCCACCTCGATCCGTTCGCCGGTGACGAGCTCACCGAACGCCGTCGAGTACTTCGGCGTGACGTACTGCTTCTCCATGCGGTCCATGGTGATGATCGGCATCGCTGGGTCCTCCTCAGGTAAGCCGGCCGGTCTGCTCGTAGCCGGTGGGGTCGACGACGTTCTTGAAGCTGATGCCCAGGGTGTCCTCCATCGCCTCGACGCCGTGCGGGACGTTCGACGGGTGGAAGCTCGCCTCGTCGGGTCCGACGTCGTACGGCTCGTCGTCACCGAGCCACACCCGCAGCCGGCCGTACACGACGTAGAAGGTCTGCTCCTCCGGGTGCTGGTGCCGCTGCGCGCCCGAGCCCTTGGCGAAGAACACGCGCGTGACCTCCTGCTTGTCGCTGCGCAGGACGGGACCACGGGCCTGCGAGTAGTGTCCGGCGACGACGTTGTCCTGGTCCTTGTCGAACGTCACGTGCCCCATGGGTCTCCCTCCAGTCGGTGGTCAGGTCGCGATGAGATCGAGCGTCTCGAAGGTGCGGAGGATCTCTGCCTTCGCCAGCGCGACGCGGTCCGATGACGCATCGCGCGGGAACGGCAGATCGACGCGCATGTCGTCACGCAGGTGCCCGCCCTTGGCGAACATCAGGATCCGTGTCGACAGCTCGACCGCCTCGCTGACGTCGTGGGTGACGAAGAGGATCGTCTTCTTCGTCGCCGCCCACAGGTCATGCAGCTCACTGCGCAGCGAGCGTCCGGTGATGGCGTCGAGGTGGCTGAACGGCTCGTCCATCAGCAGCAGGTCGGGCTCGATGGAGAACGCGCGCGCGATGCCGACGCGTTGCTGCATGCCGCCCGACAGCTGCCCCGGGTACTGCTTGGCCGTCTGTCCGAGCCCGACGAGCTCGAGGTACTTCGTGCAGCGTTCGCGGGCGGCCGCGTCGTGACCGTCCTGGACGAACATCAGGTTGTCGTGGACCGAACGCCAGGGCAGTAGTCGCGCAGCCTGGAAGACGTACCCGAGCCGCGCCCGCCGGTCGCCCTCGGTGATGGTCAGCTGTCCCGACGTCGCCGTCTCGATCCCGGAGAGGATGTTCAGGAGCGTCGACTTGCCGCAACCGGATGGTCCGACGATGCTCACGAACTCGTGCCCGGAGACGGAGAACGTGACGTCATCGAGCGCGACCATGGTCGAGTCGGGCCCGACGAACTCCTTGCGCATGTTCACCACGTCGACGGATGCCATCTCACGCTCCCTGCACCTTGCTGGGGGGACCCACGGACGACTCCGACGGCGCCGACTGGATCGCGGGACGCCAGCGGAACACGTACGCGGACAGCCGGCCGAAGACGCCGCGCTCGATCAGCAGCGCGACGACGATGAAGAACAGCGCGTACCCGACGATGCCCTGCGCCCGGTGCGCGTCGTACCAGAACTTGATGACCCAACCCGCGCCCGCGGTCGAGGCGTAGACCTCGGCGAGCACCAGGCCCTTCCACGCGTTCGCCAGGCCGTACCTCAGTGCCGCGAAGAAGAACGGCATGAGCGACGGGAAGATGAGCTGCCGGACGACCCGGCTCCGCGGCACCCCGTACGCCTGCGCCATGTCGAGGAGGTCCTTCGGCACGTTGCGCACGCCCTCGGAGATGTTGAGGATGACGAACGTCACCGCCGCGAGCGTGACCGTCACGATCGGAGCGGTGCTGCTGAACCCGAACCACATCGCGGCGATCAGCGCCCAGACCAGCGACGGCATGGCCAGCCCCACCACGACGAAGTCGTGCAGGAACCACTCGGCACGCTTGGACATCCCCATCAGCAGCCCGATGGGGATGCCTATCGCGAACGCGAGAGCGAGCCCGGCTGCCAGCCGCAGGAAGCTCAGCCCGAACGACGCGTAGACCGTCTGCGGGGTAAGCGTGTCGCCGACCAGCTCGCTCAGCATGAACCTGCCGACCTCGAGCGGCATCGGCACGAGCTCGGTGGGCAGCACGGGGACCACGAGCTGCCAGGCGACGAGTGCGAGGACCAGGGACAGCACCCGCGCGAACCGGGGATGCGACAGCACCTGCCGAACCCGCGGCAGCGGGAGGACGGGTCGACCGGCGTGCCCGGCCTGGACCGTCACCGCGCCACCTCCGGCCGCCACCGGAACATGTGCCTCATCTGGCGCTGCAGGACGACACGTTCGAGGAAGAGGGCGAAGGCGAAGAACAGCAGGACCCAGGCCAGGAACCCGGCCATCGAGAACTGCTGGAACTCGCTGCGCATCATGAACCCGATGCCCGCGGTGCCGACGATGATCTCGGTCAGCGTCGCGATCTTCCACGCGATGGAGAAGCCGTACCTGAGCGCGGTGACCAGGTACGGCGCGAGCGCCGGGATGTAGACGTGCCTGAGCAGCTGCCACCGCGACCGGTCGAACGCATTGGCCATGTCGACCAGGTCCTTGGGGACCGCGCGCACGCCTTCGGTCACGTTGACCGCGACGTACGAGAAAGACGTGATGACGACGGCGACGATCGGACCCTCGCGACCGAGCCCGAACACCATCGCCGACACCAGCGCGAAGACGAGGCCGGGGGTCGTCATCGTGCTGACGACCCAGTCGCCGAGGAACCCGTCCCACCAACGGCTCCGGCCCATCGTCAGGCCGATCGCCGTGCCGAGGAAGAAGGAGATGCCGAACCCGATGGCGATGGTGCTCAGGGTCGCGACGAAGTGCTTGACCAGGAGGTTGGAGGCGGCGATCTCGCCGATCTCGGTGACGATCGCCGCGGGGGGCGGCACGATGAAATCGGCCACCAGGAACGTCGACGTCAGCTGCCAGACGGTGAGGAACGTGACGTAGCCCGCGATCCGCCAGAACCACTTGCGTGCCCGCTCCCGTGCCGCGGGCGACCTCTCCTTGCGCAATGCCACCTGGGCGCTCACCGTTCGCTCACCTCCGTTCGCCGCGAAAGTCCCTACTTGTCGGCGTCGGCGGCCGTCAACGTCTCGAAGCGTGGCGTCGGCGCGTCCTTCTCCATGAACTCGGTCTCCTTCATTGACGAGTAGAGACCGGTCTCGGTCTTGATCCACTCGTCGTCGAGGTACACGGAGTCGACGAACCAGTCGTGCTTCTTGATGTAGTCCTGCATGGCCTTGATGTCCGCGTCCTCCTCGACCGAGAAGTGCTGCGGGAAGGTCCTGATGATCTCGGCCTGGTTCTTCCGCCAGAGCTTGATGCCCTCCTCCCACATCGCCAGGAACGCGGCCGCCTCCTTGCGGTGGGAGTCGAACCAATCGGCGGTGGCCGTGAAGTTGTTGCCCATCACCCCGGCGTGCTCGTGCTTGGTGATGCCCTCGTAGACCTCGAACGGAAGCTTGCCGTCGTACATCACCACGAGCTTCTTCTGCCGCATCAGACCGATCGCGGCCTCGGGGATGACCAGCGCGGCCTCGAGCTCGCCGCGCTCGACGTGCTCGCCCATGACGAAGTGGTCCTCGACGACGAGCTCGAAGTCACCGCCACCGACCCGGAAGTCGAGGTCGTGCAGCTTCCGCGCGAACATGCCCCATACGAGGGTGGACGAGACAGCGCTCGGAACCCCGATCTTGGAGCCCTTGGGGATGTCGGCGAGCGTCTTGTAACCGGTGTCGGACCTGGTGACCGGCGTGATGCGGAGCAGGTTGTACTTGCCGAACGTCACCGTCTTCTTGCCGGTCTTCTCCTCCAGCAGCGGCAGCTCGTACGTCGCCGTCGACACGATCTCGCCGTGCCCACCGGCGAAGTACGCGAACTCGTCCCACGTGGAAGAGGTCACGACCTTGATGCCGTACTGCTGCTCGAACTTCGCGATGGTGTTCCGGCGCTTCATGAAGTCCCACACCGGATCGGGCGCGAAGGCGAAGCGCACGCGGGACACGCCGCCCTCCTCGTCCCCGCCCCCGCCGCACGCGGCCACCAGTGGCGCGCTCGTCGCCACGGCGGCACCGAGAGCGGCCGTCCGCAGGAACCCGCGTCGTGTCGTCAGTCGTGTCTCGGGTGAGATCGTTCGGAAGGCGTCATTGCCCATGGTCAGCCCCGCTCCAGGCTCCCCCGGTAGCACCGCATGTCGGTCTGGACGATGTCCGATCATGCAAGATGCATCATCGAATTGTCAACGTCGGCGAGTGGGCCCTACACACGGATCACGAGGTCGGGCGCGCCCGCTCCGGCGACGCATTACGCTTGCGTCCTGGGTCGGGTCAGGCCGCGACCCGGGCACGCGCCCGTAGCTCAGTTGGATAGAGCGGCTGCCTTCTAAGCAGCGGGCCGGGGGTTCGAGTCCCTCCGGGCGCGCCACTCCCCCACGCGCAGGACCCGCCGTCGGCACCCGAGAGAAAAGGTTCTCGAGAAAGTTCGCCGGGGTGTCGTATCGGGACGACGGTGTTCGTGGAGAGAGTGAAAGGCAGCCACTCGGGCGGCCCGTGATCAAGGAGAACCATCATGACGCAGTACTTCCTGTCCCTGCCGCACGACTCGGCCGAGGAGCCCACGATGGAGTCGATGCAGGAGATGGACCCGGCAGCCCTCCAGGAGATCTTCGCCGCGGTCGACGGGTTCAACACCAAGCTCAAGAACGACGGCGCCTGGGTCTTCGCCGGTGGCCTGCACCCGCCCTCGGCCGCCACCACGGTCGACGCCACCGGCGACACGCCGATCCTCACCGACGGACCGTTCGTCGAGGCGAAGGAGTACCTGGGAGGCTTCTGGATCATCGAGGCCCCGGACCTGGACGCCGCGCTCGAGTACGCGAAGCTCGGCTCGAAGGCGCTGCAGAGCCGGATCGAGGTGCGACCCCTCCAGGAAGAGCGGCCGCAGGACGAGTCCTAGGCCGAGCCTGAGTGTCGACCCCCGCCGCGCCCGCTGCCCATGCCGCGATCGAACAGATCTTCCGCGAGGAGTACGGCCGGGTGATCGCCTCGCTGGTACGCCGCTTCGGTGACATCGACGTCGCCGAGGAGGCGGCCGGCGAGGCGCTCGTCGTCGCCCTCGAACGCTGGCCGGTCGACGGCACGCCGCCCAACCCGGGCGGCTGGCTGACGACGACCGCCGGACGCCGGGCACTCGACCGGCTCCGCCGGGAGCAGCGGCGCGACGCCAAACATCAGGCGGCCCAGATGATCCACGACGACACCCCCCACGAGTCGACCGGTCCCGTGGAGGACGACCGGCTACGGCTTGTCTTCACCTGCTGCCACCCGGCCCTGTCCCCGGAGGCGAGAGTGGCCCTGACCCTGCGACTACTCGGCGGTCTGACCGTCGCCGAGGTGGCCCAGGCCTTCCTGGTCCCCGAGACGACGATGGCCCAGCGGATCACCCGCGCCAAGGCGAAGATCCGCGACGCCAGGATCCCCTACCGCGTGCCGGCCGAGACCGACCTGACCGACCGGCTCTCCGCCGTCCTGGCCGTGCTGTTCCTGATCTTCAACGAGGGCTACCTTGCCAGCGGAGGCGACGAGCCGCTCCGCGACGAGCTCACCGGCGAGGCCATCCGGTTGACCCGGGCCCTGCATACCCAACTGCCTCGGGCGGTCGAGGTGACGGGGCTGCTCGCGCTGATGCTCCTCATCGAGGCCCGCCGCGCGACCCGGGTCTCCCGTGGCGAGCTGGTCCCGCTCGACGAGCAGGACCGCGGACGGTGGGACCGCGCGCTGATCGCCGAGGGTCACGCACTGGTGCGCGCCTGCCTCGCCGCCAACCGGCCGGGTCGCTACCAGCTCCTCGCCGCGGTCAACGCGGTGCACACCGACGCACCCACCGCGGCCGACACCGACTGGTCCCAGATCGCCACCCTCTACGACCAGCTCGCCGCGATCGACCCGTCGCCGATCGTCGCTCTCAACCGCGCTGTCGCGGTGGCCGAGCTCGACGGCCCGAAGGTCGCCCTCGCCCTCGTCGACCGACTCCCGTTGACGACGTATCACGCCTGGCACGCCACCCGCGCCGACCTGCTGCGCCGGCTCGGCCGCAGCGACGAGGCGCGTGCCGCATACGACGCCGCGATCGCCGCCACGGAGAACGACGCCGAGCGCGGCTACCTCGGACGGCGTCGGGACCAGCTCGGCCCCTGACGCCGGGCCGGAGGCGCCGGTGCTGCTTGGGCGGCTCGGTCGACCGCTGCCGTCGAGCGGTTCGGTGCACGTCCAGGGCGGCGTAGACGGCCCGTTATTGTCTGGGGCCACGTCTCTCGTGGTGTGGTGAGCGAAAGGGAGGGCCCGGGTGTTGGCGAGGCTGTCGATGAGTACCGCGCTGACGGCGGCGGCGGTGACGGCGGTCTTGTTCGTCGCGGCCGGGCTCGTGGTCACGTCGGTCCGCGCGGAGCCGATGTCCGGGGGGAAGCCGAACATCGTCTTCGTGCTGACCGATGACCTGGATTCCGAGCTGCTGACCTACATGCCGGAGGTGAAGAGGCTCCGCGCCGACGGCGTGAGCTTTACGAACTACTCGGTGACGGACTCGTTGTGCTGCCCGTCCCGGGCGTCCATCTTCACCGGAAGGTTCCCGCACAACACCGGGGTGTTCACCAACGACCCGGAGGACGGCGGGTATGCGGCGTTCCAGCGGAAGAACCTGGAGGAGGTCACCTTCGGCGTCGCGCTGCAGAAGCAGGGCTACCGCACCGCGATGATGGGCAAGTACCTCAACTCCTACGAGCCGGTCGGCACGCTGCCGGGCAAGGCCTACGTGCCCCCAGGCTGGGACGACTGGGCCGTCAGCGGCAAGGAGGGGTACCGCGGGTTCGACTACACGCTGAACGAGAACGGCTGGTTGATCCGGTACGGCCACCAGCCGTCCGACTACCTGACCGACGTCCTCTCCGCCAAGGGCAGCAGGTTCATCAGGGAATCCGCCCGTTCCGGAGACCCGTTCATGCTGGAGATCGCCACCTACGCGCCGCACAGTCCGTACACCCCCGCGCCGCGGGACCGGCACAAGTTCCCCGGGCTCGAAATGCCACGCGATCCGTCGTTCGACGAGCGTGACGTCTCCGACAAACCGACCTGGGTGCACGAGATGCCGCGGCTGTCGCGGGCCGACATCGCGCAGATCAACAGAGACCACCGCAAGCGGGCGCGGTCGGTGCTGGCGGTCGACCGGATGCTCGGGAAGCTGCGCGCCACACTGGAAAAGACCGGCCAGGCGGACAACACCTACGTCGTGTTCAGCTCCGACAACGGCTACCACCTCGGCCAGCACCGGCTGCTCACCGGCAAGAAGACGGCGTTCAGCACCGACGTCAGCGTGCCGCTCATCGCCGCCGGTCCGGGCCTGCTGGCGGGCCAGACCAGGCGACAGGTCGCCGAGAACATCGACCTCAACCCCACGTTCACCGACATCGGCGGTGCGCCGGGCAGGGACGTCGACGGGGTCAGCCTGCTGCCGATCATGCAGGGCCGGAAGGTCCCCGCCTGGAAGACCGCCGCGCTGGTCGAGCACCACGGGCCGAACAACGACAAGTCCGACCCCGATTTCCAGCAGACCCGCAATGCGAACCCGCCGACCTACGCAGCGCTGCGCACCGCGATGACCACCTACGTCGAGTACGACACCGGCGAACGGGAGTACTACGACCGCAGGCGCGACCCGTACGAGCTCACCAACACCTACCCAACCCTGCCCACGGCGAAACGCAGGTCGCTGCATCGCCAGCTGACTGCGCTCCGTCGGTGCCAAGGCAGCACCTCCTGTACCACAGCCGCCGGCGGCCGCATCGGTTAGGACGTCGACGGCCGCACCGACCCGTTCGAGCAGACTGGACCATCTTCGAGGTGTCCCGGCAGTGGTCCTGTGGGTCTGCTCCACCGGGGAGCACGAGTCAGGGAGGACACGAATGACAGCCACACGGGCCCCGACGGCACGGCGCACCCGCGTGCGCTATGCCGTGCTCGCCTCGGACTTCGCCATCCTCGCGCTCAGCCACGCTGACCGCGCAGTGATGGGCGTGGCCGCGCCGCTGATCATCGCGGATCTCGGGTTCGGCAGGCCGACGTTCGGTTGGATCCTGGCCGCGGTCGCGTTCACCTCCTCGCCGTTCGCGTTCCTCGGCGGGCTGCTCGCCGACAAGGTAGGGCCGCGCAAGGTGATGGGTTGGGCGACCCTCGTCTGGTCTGTCTTCACGGCGCTGACCGCCGCGGGCATCGGCTTCGTCACCCTGCTGCTCATCAGGCTGTTCTTCGGCGCGGGCGAGGGACCGCAGACGACGGCGACCGCCAAGATCCTGCACAACTGGTTCCCGAAACATGAGCTCGGCACCGCGGTCGGCATTGCCAACGCCGCCACCCCGCTCGGCGGTGTGATCGCCACGCCTCTCGTCGTGGCGATCCTCTCCGCGACACACAACAACTGGCGGGTGGCGTTCGTCATCTTCGGCGCGCTGGGCGTCCTGTTCACGATCGGCTGGTTCGTCGTCGTCAGGGACCGGCCGGGGAACCACCCGCGGGTCTCGCCCGCGGAGCTCGAGCACATCCACGCCGACACCGCCCCCGCCGCGGAGGTGCGCGGACGAAGGCGGGAGGGCGATCACCGCTGGTGGCGGTTCCTGGCCGTGCCGGCCGTCTGGGCGACCGCGGTCGCGTTCTTCGGATACGCCTGGATCCTCTGGACGTTCGTCAACTGGTTCCCCATGTACCTGGTGCAGGAGCGTGACGTCGACATCACCGGGCTCGCCGTCAGTGGTGCGATCCCATGGGTCGGTGGCTGCGTCGGGCTCGTGCTCGGCGGCCTGTTCACCGACGCGGTGGCGCGCAGGACCGGCGCGTCGTACGCCTCCCGTCGCTGGACCGTCGTCGCCGGCCTGCTGCTGACGGGCCTGCTGTTCGCGCTGATCGGTGTCGTCGACGGCGCGGCCGGCGCGGTCGCGCTGATGTCGGCCGTCGTGTTCCTGCTGTACTTCACCGGCGCGCAGTACTGGCTGATCGTGGGCGAGGCGGTGCCCGGCGCAAGCTACGGCGCGGTGTCCGGAGCCGTGCAGATGGTCGCCACCACCGCCGCGATCATCGCGCCGGCGACGACCGGCTACCTCGTCGAGTCCGCGGTCGGTTGGGGCGGCACCTTCGCGATCGCGAGCGGCATCGCGGTCGTCGGCTCGGTCCTGCTCGCCGCCTTCGGCCGGCTCCCCATACAACCAGCTGGAGACGCAAGCGCCCGATAGCGCGCCGATAGCCCGGTTCTGTACAAGGAGGTGACATCAGTTCGGATCGAGATCACGGGAGGTGGAAGTGTCTGCATCAGTGCTCTACATGTCGATGTCTCTCGACGGGTACATCGCCGACCTCAACGATTACCTCGGCGGCGACGATGACCACCGGCTGCACAACTGGTTCGCTCCGGGCGGGGAGTTCGTCGAGCTGTCCGGGCCGGTCAAGGAGTTGATGGACGAACTGAATAGCGCATCGGGTGCTGTCGTTGCGGGGCGGCGGACTGCCGAGCTCATGGATCACTGGGGCGGTGACCACAACGGTCTCCCGATCTTCGTGCCCAGTCACCGCCCGCCCGGCCCTGCCGCCCGTTGGGGCTATCCGCTGGTGACGTACGTGACCGACGGGATCGCCAGCGCGATGGAACAGGCGAAGGCCGCCGCCGGGGACAAGAACGTGCACGTGGTTGGCGGGTACACGGCGCAACGGGCGCTCGAAGCCGGGGTCCTGGATGAAGTGCAGATCCATCAGATCCCGGTGCTGCTCGGTCGTGGCCGTCGGCTGTTCGACGAGTTGCCGTCGCTCATCGAGCTCGACATCGTCCGGGTGATCGACACGCCAGAAGCCACCCACATCCGCTACCGCGTCCGTCGCTGAGCCGGTCGACCGGCGGACTCTCGAGACCGATGAGTCTGCCGGTTGCCTGAGGTCTTGCCATGTGACATTCCCGCCGCGACGGGACCAGGAGACGGCGCATTCCCATGTCGTCGAGGAACGACGGAGGCCACGATGGACAATCCGATTCGGCTGTACATGTCGATGTCGCTCGACGGCTACATCACCGGTCCGGACGACCGAAAGGGTCAGGAGCTCGGACGCGGCGGTGGACGACTCTTCAACTGGCTCGACGATCGGGAGTCCGACGGCCCGAACGGGCAGGTCTACCGCGAAGCGCTCGCGACCGGCGCGGTGATCTCCGGCCGGCGGACCTTCGAGCTCGCCGGGCGTTGGCAGGGCGACCATCACGACGGCGTGCCGATCCTCGTCCTCACCCACCACGTCGACGACGGGGACGTGCCACCCGGCCAGGCGCGATTCGTCACCGACGTCGAGGCCTGCGCCCGTGAGGCTCGCGCGGCCGCCGGAGACCGCGCGGTCATGGTCCACGGGGCGGGCGCGGCCCAGGCGCTTCTCCGAGCGGGGCTGATGGACGAGATGGAGATCCACCTGGTCCAGGTCCTCCTCGGCGACGGCCGACGGCTGTTCGACCACCTCGGTGGCGACCGCACCGAGCTCGAGCTCGTCCGACAGCTCGAGGATCGCGACGTCACGCACCTCCGCTACCGCATACGCCGAGAGACCCATGACTGAGGGGGCCGCGAGGAGACTCCTAGAACGGCATGCTGACGAACGGCGACGAGTACTCGGCGTCGCGGTCGAGCACCGCCTCGGCGTCCGCCATGGTCCAGCGTTCCCGCTCTCGTTCGGCGCGGACGAAGGGGGCGAGCAGCCGCACGTCGGACGGTGTCGCGATGCCGGTGATCACCTCGTGGGCGAGCACCCAGGCGACCGTCGCGTCGATGTGCTCCTGCTCCCGCAGTGGCTCGTACCAGGTGGTGAACGACCTCTCGTCGCCCGGCCAGTTGCGCCGCGAACCGGACTTGATCACCATCAGGCCGGCGTCCTGCCTACGGATCTCGGCGACGAGCGCGTCGTACGCCGCGCGGTAGTCGGGCCGTCCGGCCAGGGCGTGGTTCAGCGGGGTCAGGACGGTGTCGAACGGGAAGCGGTGCAACGCCTCCAGGTGCGTGGCCGGTGCCTCGTGCCCGTGCCCGGTGATGCCGATGGCCCCGGCGAGTCCCTCGTCCCTGGCGCGCAGCGCTGCCTCGAGCGAACCGTCCTTCCCGGTGACGCGGTCGAGGTCGGCGACGTCGCACACGGCGTGCATCTGGATGAGGTCGACGTGGTCGGTGCCCAACCGTTCGAGCGACCGGTTGATCTCGGCCCAGGCCTCCTCCCGGCCGCGCCTGCCGGTCTTGGTCGCGAGAAAGATGCGGTCGCGCATCGCGGGGACGAGAGGACCGAGCCGGAGCTCGGCGTCGCCGTAGTCGGCGGCGACGTCGAAGTGGTTGATGCCCGCGTCCAGCGCCTCCTGCACGGACCGGTCGGCGACGTCCTGGCTGACGTCGGACAGCGCGGCCGCGCCGTAGATGAGGACCGTGCTCTGGTGAGTGAGACGCCCAAGCCTTCGGGTCTCCATGAGGTCTCCTCCACTCGTCGGGTGCGACCACATCGTAGGTCGCCCTTGACGGCAGCATCGGCCTTGCGCATACTCAACCTATTAGTTGATTAACCACGGAGTTGATTACGATGCCGACGGACGAGCTGAGCGTCACCTTCGCCGCTCTCGCCGACCCGACCAGGCGAGCGATCCTCGCCCGCCTGGCCGACGGCGAGGCGACGGTGAACGAGCTCGCCGAGCCCTTCGAGATCAGCCTCCAGGCGATCTCCAAGCACCTGAAGGTGCTCGAGCGCGCGGGCCTGATCAGCCGGGGCAGGGACGCCCAGTGGCGGCCGTGCCGGCTGGAGACCGCACCACTCGATTCGGCGACCAACTGGATCCAGCAGCACGCACGACTCCAGTCGGAGCGGCTCGACCGGCTGGACCAGCACCTCACCACGATCCAACGCAGACGCAGAGAGGCACGACCATGACCAGCACCGACGGCAACCTGCACGTCACCGCCGAACCCGGCCGCCACGACATCGTCATCACCCGCGAGTTCGACGCTCACCGCGACCTCGTCTTCGACACCTTCACCGACCCCGAGGCCGTCCCGCTCTGGTGGGGCCAGACCGGCAGCAACACCGTCGTCGACGTGATGGATGTCCGTCCCGGCGGCCGCTGGCGCTACGTGGAGAAGAGTGACGACGGCGCAGAGTACGCCTTCAACGGCGTCTACCACCAGGTCAAGCCGCATGAGCGACTCGTCTACACCTTCGAGTTCGAGGGCATGCCGGGCCACGTCCTGCTCGAGACCATCGACTTCGTCGACCTGGGCGACGGCAGGACGCGTCTCGTCGACACCTCCGTCTTCCAGGCGATCGAGGACCGCGACGGCATGCTCCAGTCGGGCATGGAGAGCGGTGCGCGCGAGAGCATGGACCAGCTGGCCGCGCTGCTCGCCGAACGTCTGGCCAGCTGATGTGCGCCGTCTTCTCCAGCTTCTCGACATCCCTCGACGGCTTCATCGCCGATCCGCACGACCAGGTGGGTCCGCTGTTCGACTGGTACTGGAACGGGGACGTCGAGGTGAAGCCGGCGGGTTACCCGATCACCTTCAGGATGTCCGAGGTGAGTGCCAGGTACTGGGACGGGCTCGACAAGGAGGGCGCGTTCGTCACCGGCAGGCGGCTGTTCGACTTCACCAAGGGGTGGGGCGGCAACCCGCCGAACGGCGCCCCCACGTTCGTGGTGACCCACCGGCCACCGCCGGAGGACTGGCCACCTCGTCCCGACGCGCCGTTCACCTTCGTCCCCGACGGGCTGGAGAGCGCCCTGGACCAGGCGAAGGCCACGGCCGACGGCCACGACGTCGGTGTCGCGGGAGCCGACCTCGCCCAGCAGTGCCTGAACGCGGGACTGCTCGACGAGGTGCGGATCGACCTGGTGCCGGTGCTGCTGGGCAAGGGAATCCGCTACTTCGACAACCTCGACGCCGGGGTCATGCTCGAGGACCCGACGGTGGTCGAGGGCACGCGTGTCACCCACCTGCGCTACCGCGTGCGGAAGGGCTGAACCCGGCCCGGGAGCATGTGAAGGGCACCTCGCCACGTCATCGCGTGGCGGAGGTGCCCTTCACCGCGTCGTCGTCGAGCCGGTCGCGTCAGGCCGCGTCGCGGCCGTCGAACCCCTCGAGACTCGCGTACTTCTTCAGCTTCGCGAGCGCCTCGCGCTCCAGCTGCCTGATCCGCTCGCGGGTGAGGCCGAGGTTGCGACCGATCTCCGACAGCGAGTGCTGCCGGCCGTCGGAGAAGCCGAAGCGCGCCCGCACGATCGTGGCGGACCGCGGGTCGAGCCGTTCGATGAGCTCGTCGAGGTTCTCCCGCTGCGACGCCGCGAGCACGATCGCCTCGGGGGACGGGGCGTCGTCCTCCTCGACGAGCTCGCCGAGACTGGTGTCCTCGTCGTCGCCGACCTTGGCGTCGAGGCTCAGCGGCTCGCGCGCCCAGGCGACGAGCTCCTCGACCCGGTCGAGCGGCATCTCGAGGGCGACGGCGAGCTCTTCGATCTCCGGGTCGCGACCCAGCTGCCTGGTCAGTGCACGCCGGGCCGAGCCCATGCGGTTGAGTTCCTCCACGACGTGGACGGGCAGCCGCACCGTACGCGCCGTCTGCGCGATGGCACGGGAGATGGCCTGCCTGATCCACCAGGTGGCGTAGGTCGAGAACTTGAAGCCGCGCATGTAGTCGAACTTCTCGACTGCGCGGACGAGACCGGTGTTGCCCTCCTGCACGAGGTCGAGCAGGGGCATCTGGTGACCGCCGTAGCGGCGGGCGACCGAGACCACGAGACGCAGGTTGGCCTGGATGAACCGCTGCTTGGCGGCCCGGCCGGTCCTGGCGATCTCCTCGAGCTCGGCCCTCTTCAGACCGCGCCTGCGGACACGCTCCTCGAGGAGGTGCTCGGCGTAGAGTCCGGCCTCGACGGCCTTGGACAGCTCGACTTCCTGGACGGCGTCGAGCAACGGAGTGCGGCTGATCTCGTCGAGATAGGTACCGACGAGGTCGCGCTCCGGAATCTGCTCATCGTACTGAATCGTCACTGGCCGAACTTTCCCCTCGTTCTAGCCCCACCGGCGTCACAGGTGAGAACGCACGACGGGCACCGGAGATTCCGCTCGACGGTCCCCGTCTCGCAGCGTGATTTCCTCGATACGAGGGCAGTCCCCGGGCTGGCGTGGCCAACGTCACAGACGAACATTTGTTCGATCCTATCGATGGGTTCCCCGCTCTCCCGTGCCGGGCCCCTTCGCGTCGTAGGGTGACGCCATGACCGCGCTCCCCGCCGATCTCCTCCGCTCCGCTCCTCGCTCCGCGGTCAACCGGGCGCGCAGAGCGCTCCGAACCGCTGCGATGCTCACTTCGGAGGACGGCTCATGACCGGACAGGCCTCCCTCCTCCTCGACCAGCTCCGCGCGGCACGGCGCAAGCGCACCGCGCCCCTCGTCCTCGAGGTCGACCTCACCCAGCCGCTGGTGGAGGGTGTGCCGCACGATCCCCTCACCGCTGCCCTGTCGTTCCGGAAGCAGACCCTGCGCGGCACCGTCGACGCGCTGCACCGGGCGGGACGCGACCCGCGGGTGCGCGCCTTGGTCGCCAAGGTGGGCGGCAACGACGCGATGGGGCTCGCCAGGGCGCAGGAGCTGCGCGAGGCCGTCACCGCGTTCCGCTCCGGCGGGAAGCCGGCCCTGGCCTGGGCCGAGTCGTTCGCCGAGTTCGGTCCCGGCAACGGCGCGTACCTGCTGGCCACCGGCTTCGACGAGATCTGGCTGCAGCCCTCGGGCAACGTCGGGCTCACCGGCATCGCGGCCGTGCAGCTGTTCCTGCGCGGCGCGCTCGACCAGGTCAACGCCAAGGCACGGTTCGGTCAGCGCCACGAGTACAAGAACGCGGTCAACGCCCTCACCGAGTCCGGGTTCACCGAGGCCCACCGGGAGTCCGTCCAGGCCGTCGTCACGGCGGGCACCGGTCAGCTCGTCACCAGGATCGCCGAGTCCCGGGGGCTCGGCGCCGACGAGGTCCGCGCACTCGTCGACCGCGGCCCGTTCCTCGCCGCGGAGGCGCTGGAGGCCCGGCTCGTGGACCGTCTCGGCTACCGCGACGAGGTCTACGACGAGGTCAGGCACCGCGCCGGCGATGACGCGGAGCTGCTCTTCCTCGGGCGTTACGGCAGGTCAGGGCTCGAACAGCTCACCCGAAGGGTCGGCAGCGGCTCCCGCGACGTCATCGGGCTCGTGCACGTGACCGGCGGCATCCATCTCGGTCGCAGCGGCGGTGCCCGGCCACTCTCGCGGCAGAGCGCCGGCTCCGACACGGTCGCGGCGGCCGTCCGCGCCGCGACCCTCACGCCCGAGGTGCGGGCGATCGTCTTGCGGGTCGACAGCCCCGGCGGGTCCTACACCGCGTCCGACACCATCTGGCGCGCGGTCGGCCGGGCACGCGCCGCGGGCAAGACCGTCGTCACCTCGATGGGCGAGGTCGCGGCGTCCGGCGGCTACTTCGTCTCGATGGGCACCCACGCCATCGTCGCCGAGCCCGCGACACTGACCGGCTCGATCGGCGTCCTCGGCGGCAAGGTCGTCCTCGACGACCTGGTCGGGCGGTTCGGGGTGACCCGCGACGCCGTCAGCTCCGGCGAGCACGCGCTCCTCCAGTCGTCGCTGTACGACTACACCGACGCCGACAGGGAGCGCCTCGACGCGTTCCTCGACCACGTTTACGACGACTTCACGGCGAAGGTCGCCGAGGGCAGGCGACTGTCCCGAGACCGCGCCCACGAGCTCGCCCGCGGCCGCGTGTGGACGGGCGAGGACGCGCACACGCACGGACTCGTCGACGAGCTGGGTGGCCTCACCCACGCGATCGAGGTCGCCAAGCGCTACGCCGGCATCCCCGCCACGGTCGAGACCGAGGTCAGGCTGTTCCCCCGCAGCTCGCCGATCGCCCAGCTGATGCCCGCGCAGTCGAGCGAGGACCCCGCCGCACACGCCGCACGGGTCATGGCGTCGGGGTGGGGAACGTTCGCCGGCCTCGCCGCCCAGCTCGGCCTGCCCGCGTACGGGCCGCTCAGCCTTCCCGGTGACTGGCGGTTGCGCTGACGGTGCTCGCACAGACGCCGATGCGGCGACCGCACCGCGGGGGCAGCGACCACCGGTACCCTCGGGTCCCATGAACGACGTCCCCCCCGGCTGGTACCCCGACCCGTACGGCATGCAGGGGCTGCTGCGGTGGTGGGACGGCGCACAATGGAGCGCCGACACCGCGCCGGTGCCGGCCGATGTTCCCGGATCGCCCTACGACCAGGGTTCCTACCAGCAGGGCTCCTACGACCAGGGCCAGCAGGCGCCGTACGAGCAACAGCAGGCGGAACAGCTCGGGTGGGAACCGCAGAGCTCGCCGCCGCCGTGGGACACCCAGCAGGGCCCGCCGGTGGCCGACTGGCAGGCCGACCCCTCCCCCTCGGCGCCGACGACGTCGTGGGCACCGCAGGAGACGGTCGACCTGTCCGCGGACCCAGGCCCGGCGCCGACACCGGGCGGCCCCACCGACGGGTGGCAGAACCCCCCGGGGGCGTTCGACGACTGGCGGGCGCAGGACTCCGATGCGTCCGCGCCGTTCCCCCCGGCCGGCGGACCGGGACCCGCGGACTGGCAGCAGCAGCCTCCCGACGCGTGGGGATATGAGCAGCAGGCGAGCGGGTACGCCGGTCCCGACACCGGCTGGCCGGCGCCTGACCATCTCAGCAGCGAGCCGGGGGGCGCGCCGCCTGTACCGCCGAAGAAGCGACGCGGCGCACTGGTCGGCGGGATCGCGGGCGGACTCGCGCTCATCCTCGTGGTCGGCGTGATCGTCGGCGTGGCCTTCGCCAGACGGGGCGACGAGCCGGTGACGAAGCCGAGCTCGTCGGCGACGTCGCAGTCGTCCCCCGCCTCGTCGGCGTCGAGCACCTCCCAGAGCACGCCGGCCGCGACCGGACCACGGGTGACCTCGGGCCCGGTCTCGTACACGAAGTTGGCAGAACCGTGGATGGACAACCCCGAGCCCGGCAACGTGTCGGAACTCGACCCGGCGGCCGGTCAGCTCCTGATCACCCAGCGCGAGGCGCCGGGGACCGACGGCGGCGACTGGATCGCCAACGTCACCGTCGGCACCATGGCGGACGAGTTCAGCTACATCGGGACGGAAGACCTCGAGACCACGGCGGTGGTCTTCGCGGACAACGTCCAGAAGAACTACTACAAGCCCTGGCAGCTGACCCGCAAGGACCAGCTGAAGGAGCCGTTCAAGGTGGGCGACAAAGAGGGGTACAGGATCAAGTACCACCTCGACTTCAAGAACGCTCCTGACGGCTTCACGGCGAAGGGCGAGACGGTCTACATCGCGGTGATCCACGACGATCCCCGGCCGGTGGGGGTGTACATCTCGATCCCGGACAGCCATCCCAAGCTGCTCCCTACCATCGACCAGGTGATGGCCGGGCTGCAGGTCGGGTCCTGAGCCGCAGTGGGACAGCCCCTAGAGTGGCGCACATGAACGATCGCCTCGTGTGGGTCGACTGCGAGATGACCGGCCTCGACCTCGAGCACGACGCGCTCGTCGAGATCGCCGCGCTGGTCACCGATCAGGACCTCAACGTGCTCGGTGACGGCGTCGACGTCGTCATCAAACCGCCCGACGACGCGATCACGGCCATGACCGAGCTCGTGCGCGACATGCACACGACGTCGGGGTTGCTCGACGAGCTGGCCGACGGCGTCACGATCGACGAGGCCCAGAGCCTCGTCCTCGACTACATCCGCGCGCACGTCGCGGAGCCCGGCAAGAGCCCGCTGTGCGGCAACACGATCGCCACCGACCGCGCGTTCATCGCCCGCGACATGCGCGACCTCGACGGCTACCTGCACTACCGCATGATCGACGTGTCGTCGCTGAAGGAGCTCGCCCGCCGGTGGTACCCACGGGTGTACTTCGCCAGCCCCGACAAGCACGGCGGGCACCGTGCCCTGGCGGACATCCGCGAGTCGATCGACGAGCTGCGCTACTACCGCGAGGCGCTGTTCGTCCCGCCACCCGGCCCGGACAGCGAGACCGCCCGTGGCATCGCCGCCGGCGTGATGGCGCACCCGACCGGCGGCGCCGGAGAGACCGCGGTTCGCGACGCACCTTCCGCCACCACGGCGGACTGAGAGAGTCGATTGGTAGGCTGTCGGTCGCTCGTGTGAAACGAGCCATGGTGGGCGTAGCTCAGCCGGTAGAGCACCAGGTTGTGGTCCTGGGGGCCGCGGGTTCAAGTCCCGTCGCTCACCCGCAGATCAGAGCCCTCTCCGACACTCGGAGAGGGCTTTCTGCTGCTGTACTGCAGCGAACATCTGGGAGGGAACATGGTGTCCGGCGAGCGCGAGAGAGGTCCGCGCACTCCCCCTCGCTGGTTCATCCGCGCCTTCTGGTCGGCGCACCGCGCGGTGTGCCGGGTCAGCGCCGGCCGGGTGGGGCTGTGGCGTCCGAAGCCGGGACGATGGGGCGCTGCGCGTCTCACGACAACCGGACGCCGCACCGGTCAGCAGCGCAGGGTGATCGTCGGCTACGTCGAGGATGGCGCGAACCTGGTCGTCCTGGCCATGAACGGCTGGGGCGCGGGGAAGCCGGCCTGGTGGCTCAACCTGGAGGCGCATCCCGACGCGACCGTGGATCTGGTCAAGGAGTCCCGACCGGTGCGGGCGCACGCTGCCGAGGGAGAGGAACGGTCGCGCCTCTGGGCCAGGTGGCGCGACATCGACGACCAGCTCGACGCCTATGCGTCGCTGCGGTCGTCCGAGACTGCCGTCGTGATCCTCGAACCGCGGACCCTGCCCTCCTGACGACCCAGGTGCTCTGAGGGCCGCCAGGAGACGTCCGATCCTCTCTGCACCCCCATGGTTGACTACGTGCTCGGCGAACCAGGTGCACTCCGCAGACATCAACACTCTGCAAGTCGCACGCTCGGGTACCGAACCCGTTGGCGGGAGAGGGCGGGTGTAGGGAATGAGAAGGTTCAGGGGATCCACCGGCGGCCGGACACGCCGGGCGGGCGTCGTCCTGGTCGCGTTGGCTCTTGCCGTCGTCGGTTGCACCGAGGACCCGAACCCACGGGACCAGAGCAGCTCGCCACCCGGCAAGGCGATGAAGTTCGCGCTGGGCGCCACCGACTACAACACCACCCTCGACGTGCCGACGGAGCCGGCCGAGGTGGTCAAGACGAACACACCCGGCATCGAGTTCGAGCTCTACGCGTTGCAGCGGTCGGACAACGTCGTCAGCATCATCTTCGCCCTGCACAACACGGGCGACTCGAAGCTCGACCTAAACGGTCCGTCCGAGGACCTCGCCGAGAACACCGGGGCCGCCGCCTCGCGCTACGCCGACAACGTCGGGCTGATCGACACCGAAGGGCTGAAGGAGTACAAGGTCTTCGAGGCCGACGACCAGTGCCTGTGCACCGCGACGTACGCGACCATCGACCGGGAGGACATCGGCCCGGACGAGCGTCACTACCACGTCGTCCAGGTGGCCGCCCCTCCCGCGGACGTCACGAAGGTCACGGTGATGGCCGGCACGATGGCCTCCGTCCACGACGCGACGATCACGGGGTGAGCTGATGCGCCGCGCCGGAAGGCTGCTCACGATCGTGGTCGCCGCAACGTTTCTCGCCGGCGGTGCCCCGTCGACGGCCTCGGCCGTGGCGGACGCGTCGCCTCGTCCGATCCGATTGAAGCCACACATCTACGATCTTCGCCCGAACATCGTCGACCTCAAGCCGAAGAAGGAACGGAACACCTACACCGTCGACTCCGACGTGCTCTTCGCGTTCGACAGCGCGCAGCTGACACCCGACGCTGCAGCCGTCCTCGACGAGGTGGTCGACGGCCTGGAAGAGGCCGGTGCGACGCGGGTGGCATCGTCGGCCACACGGATGCCACGGGTACCGACAGCTACAACCAGGACCTGTCCGAGCGCCGCGCCAGGTCTGTTAGCGGCTACCTGGAGAAGCAGGTGAGCGTCAGCCCGCGGTACTCCTCGACCGGCAAGGGCGAGACGGACCCGGTCGCCGACAACGAGACCGCAGACGGCCGCCGCAAGAACCGCCGCGTCACCATCACGTACGACAAGTAGCCGACACGACCTGCCCCTGGTCGGCATCGCTGACCGGGGGCACGTCGCCCGGCGCGGCCTGTCGCCGTTGTGCACCGCGCGGTCGCCCTGCCGCTCCCTCGGCGTAACCTCGCGCCGGGATCATGACGTGTCGGCCCGGCGAGTCGGAGGTCATACGGTGAGGACGAGGACGATCCCGCGAGTGGCGGCGGCAGCCCTGGTCGCGTGCGCGACGGCGTTCGTACCGGTCGCGGCGGGGAACGCCAGCCCACCCGGCGGGGAGGACGTCGACGTGATCGCCCACCGCGGCTCGTCCGGCGTGACCCCGGAGAACACCGCGGTCGCGATCGCGAAGGCCATCAAGCAGCGCGCGGACTTCGTCGAGATCGACGTCCAGCGCACCAAGGACGGCCGGCTGGTGAACTTCCACGACTGCACCATGGAGCGGACGACTGACGTCGAGCAGCGCTACCCCGACCGGCCCTCGTACCGGGTCTCCGACTTCACCTGGGCCGAGCTGCGCACCCTCGATGCCGGCTCGTGGTTCGACGAGCGCTACGAGGGCGAGCCGATCATCACCGTCCGCGACGTGATCCGCCGGGTCGACCGCACGAAGACCGGCCTGCTCGCCGAGATCAGCCCGTGCGGCCACTACCAGGGCACGGGCCTGCCGGAGGACCTCGTCCAGGAGCTCTGGTCCGTCCCCGGCTACGTCGACCGCGCGCTCGCCGACGGCGAGCTCGGCGTCCAGTCGTTCGAGCCGGGCGACGCCAAGGCGTTCAAGGACGTGATGCCCGAGATCCCCGTCGGCCTGCTCGACGCCGAACGCCCGTCCGACGCCGAGCTCGTCGAGCTCAGTGCGTGGGCCGACCAGGTCAACACGAGCACCGATGTCACCGACGCCGCGCTCATCGCGCGGATCCAGGAGCTCGGCATGACCTCCAACGTCTGGACCGTCAACGAACCGGGCCGGATGCGCCAGCTGATCGACATGGGCGTCGACGGCCTGATCACCGACTTCCCGCAGTCACTGACCCAGCGCTGATCCGGGCACCGACCACGGGTATCCGGTTGGCCGACGGGACCGGGCGGCTGGTAGCGTATTGGCGTTCTCACGCGCCGCTAGCTCAACTGGCAGAGCAACAGACTCTTAATCTGTGGGTTCGGGGTTCGAGTCCCTGGCGGCGCACCATCACTGCAGGTCAGCGCCATGATCGCCCCTGGTGATCATGGCTCGCTCACACTTTACTCACACTTTTGGGTTCCGACTCGGAATCCAGGGCGCCTTCAAGAGCAGCTGCAGCTCGGCCACTCATCACCTTGCGACCGAAGTAGACATCCTGGGTCATCGACGGCCGAGCGTGGCCGAGCTGGTCCGCTACCTCTCTCGCACTGAGCCCCGCGTCGTCGAGGATGGTGGCGGCCGTCTTACGGAAGTTGTGCGAGGTCACCCAAGCAAAGCCCTCGCTTCCGCGTGCTTCGCGTAGTTCGCGACGAGTGTTGGGAAGGGTCGCGGAGGCCATCTCGGCTATCTGGGAACACCGGCTCATCGAAACGCGGGTGAGCCAGGAACCTCTGTTGAAGCATCTCGGCCGCCCAACGAGGTAGGCGCAGCTTCCGCTCTCCGGCTCGGGTCTTGGTGCGCTTTCGTACCAGGCCAACGCCAGTAACGCGGATGACCGTCGAGGTGATCATGACCGTGTGTTCCTGGAGATCGACATCTCGCCACTGAACGGCGAGGGCCTCCCCGATCCGGACGCCGGTGGCCAGCATGAACCGACAGAGGTCCGGGAGGTCACGGTGCCTAGCCGTCTTGTCGACGTCGAGTTGGGCAAGCCAGGCCACCCGCTCGTCGTGGGTGAGGGCACGCGGCTCACGCTGAGTCTTGCCCTCGACACGATCGACCTCTCGGACCGGGTTGGCGACGATGGCGCCATAGCGGACGGCGAGGCCCAGGACACCGGAGAGGATGCTCCGGCAGCTCTTCGCAGTCGGCGAGCCGGTCTCCGCCGCGATCCGCCGGATGAACCGGTCAAGCAGCGGCGTAGTCATCTCCACTAGTCGAAGATCGCCGACTGCAGGATTGACGTGGTTCTTGAGGTGCCGTTGATAAGTCTCAGCACTTGCCGGCGACCGGGCTTCCTTGTCGACCAGCTCCTGAAATCGTGTCAGCCACAGATCAGCCGCCTCGTGGAACCTCGTCGAGGCGGACAACTCGCCTTGTTGAGCGAGCGTGGCTCGTTCCGTGAGCGCGGTACGAAGGTTCCTCCTCGCCACCGCAGGAGTCTTCCCCCACCGCTCGACACGCCGCGTGCGGCCGTCGAAGTCACGGTAGTTGGCGTTGGCCTTGTGTGCGGTCGGCTTGCCATCTTCGTCGTACCGACCTGGGTAGACACGAATCTCTCCCCAAGCACCCAAGGGCAACGGTTTTCGCGGCACTGTCGTCCCTCCTTCCTAAGCTGCGCTCTGCTGCACTTCAAACCAGGCCACGACGTCGGCAGGGTCGTAGCGGACGTATCGGCCGATCTTGGCGCCGGGCGGGCCGTACTTGCGGGTGCGCCATTGGTAAAGGGTGTTGACGGGTACTCGGAGGTATGCGGAGACCTCCTCGATGGTCCATAGCGGCGTCACGCGTTGTTCCTCTCGTATGTGGTCCTTCCTGTCGGTGTCTCGGGGCGTCAGACCGCGACGGTGGTGAGGTCCAGGTGCTCGTGGACGGAGTCGCGGGCGGTCTGTGCTCGGAGCCGGGCGAGTGCGGCAGCGGTGTTGGCGAGGGTGGCGTCGGCGGTGGTGTGCCAGCCGATTCCGGCGTAGGTGAGGTTGCTGACGATCACGGTGTCGTCGTCCCGGTCGTCGATGGCGCGGACCTCGACGGTGGTGTCGGGGGTTTGCGAGCGTCGCCAGGTGACGCGGAGGCTGCGCAGGTAGCCGAAGCTGACGGAGTAGGCGCGGGCTTTGGTGAGGAAGTGTCCGCCGTAGCCGAGCATGTGTGCCCATTTGCCGAGGCTGTGCCAGTGGGCGTGGCGGGACAGCCGCCAGCACGCTTCGATGAGCCGCTCGGGATGGGAGCCGGTGGGGTCGGCGTAGGTGTTGATGGTCTCCGAGGTCAGCCTGGTGGAGACGTGCCCGGTGGTCTCGGTGCTCTTGGTGGCGTACTTGGCAAGATACCCGGCGACCTGGGAGTCGGTGACCGAGTTGTCGCCACGCAGCAGCACCGGCCGCAGGTCCAGTTGCTCACCCCAGCCGATCGGCCAGCCCTCGGGTCGGTAGGTCGGGTGCGCCGGGGTGCGGAACCGTGTCGTGGTCGCGGCGAGCTGGATGACGTCGGTGAGCAGGTCGACGTCGGCGGCCGGGTCGGGTGGAGTGACCTGGTCGGGGTGGTAGGGGTCGACGCCGTCCAAGCGGAACAGAACGTGGAAGTGGATCACGCCACGGGTCTGGTATTCGGCGACCTTGGCGTACCGGATCCGCAACGTGGACAACGACCGGTGTTCGCCGGGGCCGGTTTCGACGTCGAGGAACCCGACACCGCGCTGCCGGGAGACGTGGACGAGGCTGCGAGTGAGCGCCTGGACGGTGCGGCGCCACAGTTCGCCGGCGTGGTTGTTCCACACGACTTGGGCGTCGTGGTCGTAGCAGTCCAGGCACAGCGGATGCCCCAGCGCCATGTCATCGACGCCGTGCCGCTGAGAACATGAGGTCAACCGGCCGTGCTCACACGTGGTCGCGTCGCGGCGTGCTCGGCAGGGTTCGGAGCGGCACCGGCACCGCTTCCGGCTCTCACAAGTGTGGTGTTTGACGACGCGGGTGTGCACAGCGCCGAACGAGGGTGCGGTGAAGGTGGCGAAGACGGCGGAGTGCGTAGCAACAGACTCATCGATGGTCTTGCCGCCGACGAGGCCGGCGCGGATGAGCTGGTAGGCGTCTTGGCGGTACCGCTCCGCGCAGGAGGGGCAGACGGTGTGGCGGCGGTTCCCGCAGGCCTTGTAGATCACCCCGTCCGGCAGCGTCGAGGTATGCCGGGAGTCGAGGAGCTGCCCGCTGCGGGTGTCGACGGTGGCCAGGTCGCCACGGAGCTGAACGGGGCGCTGGCATCCGGCGGCGGGCCACACGTGGCTCAGCCAAGCGTCGTAGCCCTCACCAGCGCGGGCGAGGTACGCGTCGGTGGCGGGGGTGGGTTCGGTGCTCGCCCCCACGCCCGAGCCCGGATGGGGTTCGGGGGTGAGGGTCAGCATCGATGCTGAACTCATGCAGCCTGCCCGACAGAAGCGTCGCGGCAGTCGAGGCATTCCCCGTAGCTCTTGGGGATGTAGTACCACTTCTCCACCTGGCAGGTGGGGCAGATCCGGCGCGCTCGAAGCGCCTTCTCAACCGCAGCGAGCTGCGCGGCTGTCGCGGTCCGCTTGGGTGCGGCCCGGTCGATCCGATAGAGGTATGCGACTCGGAGGCCGCGTCGCCACAGGATCTGCGCGGCCGGCTCCTGGCCACCAGGGCGAAGGCCCCGTGCCCGGAGTTGCCGGACGGTCGCCAGGCCCTCGGGTGCCCACTTGTAGGGGTAGGTCGGCAGCGGGTGCCGTTTGCCCTCGGGATCGTAGTAGGCGAAGAAGAACCCACGGGTGCGGATCAGGTGCTCGAGGTACTCGTTCCGCAGCCCGATCATTGGTACACCCCGTGTCGTGGGGTGATGCCGCACAGGGGGCAGCGGCGTGACGCACCGCCTTGGGTCTTCAGTCGACGTTCCCGGGTGCGGGTGCCAGGCCAGGTGCGAGCCAGTCGCCAGCCGATGCCGGCTTCGGTGATGACAGTGAGCAGTCGGGCGCCATGGCCGGTGGCGTGCTCGTTCAGGCGAGCGCCGAGGTTGGTGGTCCAGCCGGTGTAGTGCCGGGCATGCCGGTACGGCTGGTCGAAGTGCAGTAGGTAGACGGTGCCAGTCATGACGATGCCCCGTCCTGGTCAGGGGTGAAGTACTCGTCACAGACGCTGCAGATGATTGGCCCGAGGTCGAGGACCGTGGTGGAGACGCGGATGCGTCGTGGGCACCCGCATAGGCAGGTAGACCCGTTGTTGCTCGTCGTCCTGGTCGACGACGCCCTCAGTTCGGGGTGTCGCCAGGCGGTGAGGGCCTTCTCCAGACCCCGGAGCGTCGTCTTGTAGGTGTCGAGGGTGTCGGGTCGGGCCTTGGTCAGCGACCAGCCGATGGACTCGTCCTTGGCCGTGTCCAGGCCGAGCTCATCGGCGAGGGCGCCGAACTTCTTGTTGTGCCACCGGCCCTGCCGGGACGTGTCCTTGATCTCCCGCACATCAGCCAGGGCATGCGCGCCCTCATGCAGCAGCGTGGTGAGGATCTCCGGTGCGGGCCGGTTCAGGCCCTCTCCCGCGATCAGGATCTCGGGGAGCCGGTCGGTGCCGTGCTGCCATTTCAGGGCACCGAAGTGGCCCCACACGGGGTGTTTGCCGAGGGTGCCTGGGCCGACGATGAGGACCGCCTGCGGCAGCTCGGGATGCGCGTCGCGGATCGCGGTCCACGCCTTCTCCAACGAGGTGACCACGCGGGCGGTGGTGAAGGTGTCTTGACACGTACGTGTCAACTTCTTCTTCGACGCGGTGGCGGTCATGACGCCGCTCCCCGGTCGATGCGGCGCAGTTCACTGGCGTCGCGCCAGCACATCGGGTAGACGATGTCACCGTCGATATCGGTCTGGGTGACCCGGTGGTCCTCGACGAGTACGTCCCACTCGTCGGGGCCGACCTGACCGAGGATCACACCGGTCATCCATGGCCAGGTATCGCGGTCAGCGCTGTCGCTGGGTCGTGGGTACTTGACGAGCACCGCGGTGTCGTCGGGGAACCGGCCGTCGTTGTCGAGGTAGCCGTTGTTCATGACGGATCTCCGCCCCAACGCTGTTGCGCGGCTTGGCGGGTAGTACCTGTACGGGCAGTGATCTCGGCCCAGGAGTAGCCGAAGCCGTGCAGTCCGGTGACGGCGTCGGCGAGGGTGTTGTCGAGTTGACAGCGCAAGGTGAGGAGTTGGTCGAGGCCGTCGATGTCGCCGGCGGCAATCCGGCGGCCGTGTGCACGCACAGCACGGGCGATGAACGCGGCGTAGGAGTCATTCTCCACGTGCCGTCGTGTCCGTCGATTGGGTGTCAAGCCACGCTTGACGGTGATTTGGGTGCGGGACAGGCGCGCGGTCATCGGACACCTGCCGTGGTGTGGTGCCGCTTAGCGGCGTTACGCAGGGTCCGGATCACCTGGGCTTGGGTGGTGTCGGGGTGGTCGTTCCAGGACCAGACGACCTGTCGGGGGGTGACGTCGTCGCGCCAGATCCCGTCGTCGAGGTAGTCGGCGAGGTCGTCGATGACCCGGCCGACGTGTTCGGCCGCGACGAGGCTGCGCTCGCCGTTGGCCATGGTCTTGCTGAAGGTGACGATGTTCAGTGCGCCGAGCACGCACGCCAGCGGTAGCGGGTCGCCGGTGTGCTTGAACAGGTCGCCCTGGCACCAGCCGTTGTACTCCAGGTACAGCGCGGCATCCTCGTAGGTGCGGGCGACGTCGAACTCGGGACTGTCAGCCGTGGGGCTGACGGTAGGGTTGGCAGTCTCCATGTTGTGTCCTTCCTGGGTTGATGTGGAGTGCTCGGGCACCCGGCCAGCCGCCAAGCAAAGGTCCGGGTGCCTGAGCGTCTTCAGGAGCCATCGCGGCGGGTGCGTGTCTTCTCCCACGCCTCGATGGCGCGGGCGATATGTGCGAGCCGCTGGGTGGGCGTGTAGTTCTTCCCGCAGAGGTCTTTGCGGGCGTAGAACTCGATCTGCCCGATCAGGTAGTACGGGCTGTGCCCGTAGGTGCGGTCGAGCTTCTTGACCAGGTCCGCCGGACTCGTGGTGGTGGTCATGGCTGGTCTCCTCGCGGGCAGATGATGTGGCGGAACAGTTGTCCGCATTCAGGGGTGTCGATGACGTGACCGACGGGAACGAAGGCGTGGTCGTCTTCGCCGGAGAGTCGGTCGCAGTGCACGCAGGTGAACCCACGTGCTTGGGTGCCGCGTAGCTGGGTGCGGTAAACCGCCGGACTGGTGCCCCAAGTGACGGGGTAGAGCCGGACGTACCGCAGCTGCGCGAGGGTGTCGAGGAACGCCTTGTAGGTGCGGAACCTCGACGCGGTGCCCATGGTGTGGGCGGTGGTGGTGGTCATGCCGCGACCTGCTCTCCGGGAGCATCGGGGCCGGAGTCGCGGCGGGTCCAGGTGACGTAATCGACGATGTGTTCGATGTCGTCATCGGACAGCCAGGCGGCCTTGATCTTGGTCGGGTAGCCGCCTTCGGCGAGCAGGTAGCAGACGCCGCGTTCGGTGGGCAGGATCGTGCGGGCGTCGTAGCCGTCCTTGGCCCAGCCGCGTCCGAGGATCAAGTCACTGGAGTCGGGTGTGGTGCAGCGGAACGCAGCGCGGTAGGCGAACAGGTCCCGCAGGTTCGCCTCGATTACGGGTGGGTTGCCTGCCCCGGAGGGGCGTTGGGTGGCGGCGATGACGGGCATGCCGCAGGCGCGGCCCCTGGCGACGAGGTCGCGGACGAGGGCGTTGAACTCCTTCTGCTGGTCTGGGGTGCCGAGGACCGAGGAGTAGACGGCAAGTTCGTCGATCGCGACGAGGATGACCGACAGCGGATCGGTCTTGGTGATCTTCCTCTTCCGCTTCGCGGTGAGGTACGCGTACCGGTTGTTCAGGATCTTCTGCAGCCGCCGAAGCGCGATCAACGCGGCTTCGGGGTCGGGGCCGATCACGTCGTCGGCGATCGGGCGCCAGGGCTCGAACTCGACGATCTTGCCGTCGAACAGGACGAGTCGGGTGTTCACGCTCATCGCGGCGTGCCCGATGATCGTGTTGACGAACACGCTCTTCCCGCCGCCGGGCTCTCCCGCGACGAGCATGTTCCGGTACATCAGCGTGGCGTAGGCCGGGTGCCCGGTCTCGGTGTTGCCGAGGTAGATCGGGTCGTACATCGACAGCATCGGCCCGACCGGGACCGAATCAGTCACTGTCATGCTCATGGTGGTGTCCTTCCAGGGTTGTGGTGGTGCCTGCGGTGCCGCGTGCGCGGCGCAGGATCCTGCGGACCTGAGTCAGTCCCTCGTCGGTGGCGATGACGTGCGCGGTGAACGCGAGCGTGGCCAGTCCGGTAGCGAGGTAGAGCACGAGCCAGGTGTAGATCTGTAGAGACATCAGGCGTGGTCCTCTCGGTGAATAGGTGTGTGGGGGCACAAGGGCGCGGTGCCCCCACACGGGATGGATGGGTTCACTCCTGGTCGGGTGCGGTGAGCCCGTGGTGTGTTTCGAGGTAGTGCGCGAGCGACCGGAGCAGGAACAGGTCGGCCTGCCAGCTGTCGATTTCGCCCTCGGTGTCGTCGCCCCTCACGTTGATCGCGTGGGTGATCTCGGTGATCTCGGTGGTGATGGCGCCGTGCACGTCGGCGGGGGTGTATCCCTCGCCGACCGGGACTCCGGAGGCGTAGGCGGCGAAATGGGAGCCGTAGCCGCCGGGAGTCTGGAAGAGGCTGGCGATCGTGCGTGCGGCACGTTCACTGATGACCTCGTTGCCGAAGACGTGGAGGCTGACCTCGTCGTATCCCATGAGTTCCATGGCGATCAGATCCAATCGGTGATGTCGTTGCCGCCAGGCCCGGTCACGGTGCCGTTGGCATCGGGGTTGACCGGCTTGGTGTTCTTCGACTTCCTGGCCGGCTTCTCCGGCTGGTGCTCGTCCTTGATGTCGTCGGCGGTGACGTCGCTGTAGTCCAGGTCCGTCGGAGCCTCGGTGACGGCGCGTTGCAGGGCGGGCACATCGGTGGCGATCTCACCGGTCAGCGGCGAGTCGATGGTGTCGGTGAACGTGTTCTTGCGGGTCACGTCGAACCGGACCCAGGCCTTGTTGGTGTCCTTGGTGTGCGACACCGTGACCTCTTTGGCCCAGCAAGTGGTCGTGATCTTCGACGACACCGCCTGGATGTCCTCGATCGAGACACCCGCGCGGAGTAGCACCACGCAGGTGACGCCGGCCTTGGTGGGTGTGGCGCCGAAGATGAACGGTTCGGGATCGAACCGGCCGACGACGATGAAGTTGGTGAAGCACTTGCGGATGCGGTGCCGGATGATGAAGCACCACGCGAGTGCGACCACTGCCTCACGCAGCGGTTTGATGAGTGCCGGGACGCCGACGATGACAGCGATGACGACGACGCGGACCGGCAGTGTGGTGTGTTGGGCGAGGTTCATCCACCCCGCGGTGAGTAGGACCACGACGGTGATCTCGGGTAGCCACCACCACACGTAGCGGACGATGGGCCACACGTAGATGAACAGGGCGCAGAGCCCGCCGATGACGAACCCGGTGAGGCCGCCGAGGATGGCGGCGAGGATCGGGTGGGTGTACTCGCTGGCGATGAGCATCGTGACCAGGCCGAGCACGACTCCGACCAGGACCCAGATCTGTTGGGCCTTCTTGCGTGGTGAGCGGTCGACGTGGTCGACGATGTCGCTCGGGCCATTGCCACGACGCGCGCGGCTGCTAGCCTGGAACATGACAGATCGACCCCTTCCATGGGGTTTGGTGTGTTGGTGGCACGACGCCCGCCGCTTTTGGTAGGGCAGGACGGGCGCCGCGCCGTGTACTAGGAGACCGTCACCTTGGTGGCGGTCTTCTTCTTAGAACGGGAGTTCCTCTCGCTCCCAGTCCTCGCGGGGTCGTGGTCCGAAGACCTCATCCACGCTCTTGGGAGCACGGTTACATCGCGCCGCGTGTGCGACTCGTTCGACGTACTCCTCGGTGATCTGCAGCGCCGCGTAGGCGTGCGTGAGGTAACGCAGTCGTTCCTCGTTGTCTTCGCGCCCGTCGAAACGCGCGCCGGACAACAGCTGCGTGGTCGTGTGGCTGCACTCGTAAGCGATCGCCAACAGGTTCTCGACCTCGCACGTGGTCGCCTC
>WHST01000024.1 GCA_009379955.1 Streptosporangiales bacterium
ACTTCGCCCGCCGAGACCAGCCGATCAGTTGCTCCCGCTCGGCACCGGTCAACACCAACTCCGCCTTCGGACGCCCAGTTCTCGGCATGCCACCACCATACCGACTTAACCTACGAATTTCCGGCGGGCGACACTAGCGCGTCACCTCGGCCGGCAGGTAGGACCCAGGGACCGGCCGACGCCGGCCCGGTACGCTTGGCGCGGGCCCTCGTAGCTCAGGGGATAGAGCAACGGTTTCCTAAACCGTGTGTCGCAGGTTCGATTCCTGCCGGGGGCACTACACAAACGGTCCCGGAAGGGCGATTACTGGCCGTAGCTTCCGCGGTTCCGTGCTCGGGCTGCGTCGTGTCGGGAATGGGCTGCGGTTCTGTGAGGGCTCGCCCGCTGATACCGGCGATGGTGTCGATGGTGCCGCCAGTCAAGGTGATGCGGCAGGTCGCGGTGCGGGTGTCTGATCGAGCGGAGGCCGGTCATGTCCGGCGGATCCGATGGCTCGCACACTCCGGTCGTCGGCGTGGCCCGACGGCGTTCTTAACACTCGGCGCGTGCCGTGTTCGGCGTGATCTTCGCGACCGTGATCGTGACAGGCGCGTTCCTGGTACCGGTGGCGCTGATGATCGCCGATCGACTGATCCCCGACGACACGGTGACGGTTGCCCACTGGTGGCACGCCCGCGCGATCGATCGGTGCCTATTCGGCCACCCCGACCTGGTGCAACTCGACGCCGATCTGGAGTTCTGGTACGGCGACCCAACAACCGAACCGTTACCGCCCTCGACCGCTCGCTAGCCCCCGCCACCCTTCCGTCCAGGTTTGGTCTTCGGTGACACGTTCCTCCTCGACCCCGTCCTTTCAGTCACGGTGCTTGACGTGCACCGAGGAAGCGGGTTTGCTCGCAGGTGGCGATGGATCCCGCCCGGGCCTTCTTGGCCCGAACCGCCATCCGCGGCTGATGGTTCCTGGCACTGAGCCATGGAACCCCGCTGGAGGCGAGGATGGGATCGGAGTTGTTCGTTGCCGCGGTACTCGCGGCCGTCGCACTGGTCGCCGCGATGATCTCGGTCAAGGTCGGCCTGTCAGTCGCGGTGATCGAAATCGCCGCGGGCGTGGTGGTCGGCAACGTCGTGCACCTGTCGACGCCGCAATGGCTGGTGTTCCTGGCCAGCTTCGGCAGCGTGGTGTTGACGTTTCTGGCCGGTGCGGAAGTCGACCCCGGCGAGCTGGCGCAAACCTGGCGGGCGAGCCTGTTGATCGGTGGCCTGTCGTTCCTGATCCCCTTCGGCGCGGCGATGCTGACCTGCCGGTACGGCTTCGGCTGGACCTGGCAGGCCGCACAGATCGGTGGGATCGCACTGTCCACCACGTCGTTGGCCGTCGTGTACGCGGTTCTGGTGGAGACCGGGCTGAACGCCACCGGGATCGGCAAGCTGATCATGTCGGCCACGTTCGTCACCGACATGGGCACCGTGATCGCGCTGTCGGTGTTGTTCGTCTCCCCGACCTGGTGGCTGGTCCCGTTCGCCGCGGTCTCGGTGGCGCTGGTGGTCGTGATGCCGCGGCTCGACGAGTGGTTCTTCACCCGCTACGGCAACCGCGTCATCGAACCGGAGATCAAGGGCGCGTTCGCGGCCCTGCTGGTGTTGATGTGGCTCGGGGACCAGGCGCACAGCCATGCGGTTCTGCCGGCGTTCGTCCTCGGGCTCGCGGTGTCGCGCACCCTGGCCCGGCACCGCGCGACCCAACAACGGTTCCGGGTGGTCGCGTTCGCGCTGCTGACCCCGTTCTTCTTCCTCCGCTCCGGGATGAACGTGTCGCTGCCGCTGGTCGTGGTGAACCTCGGCCTGCTCGCCGCGCTGCTCGGGGTCAAGCTCGCGATGAAATCGGTGACCGTGTACCCGCTGGCCCGACATTTCGCCCGCCCGCACGCCGGCTTCACCACCTTGTTGATGAGCACCGGACTGACCTTCGGCACGATCTCCGCGACCTACGGGTACAGCACCGGCCTAATCAACCAAGCACAGTTCTCCGTCCTCGTCACCGTCGTGGTGCTCTCCGCGGTGATACCGACCGCGATCGCCCAGCGATACTTCTCACCACCAAGACCAGCCACTACCTCGACGCCAGCCCACCCCGGCCGCGACACCGCCGACGGACCCGTCCCTGCGCCGGCCCAGCCGCGACCCGACACCGACACCTATCTGGAACGAGAATCCTGATGCGCCACCGCGGCCCGGCCCTGCGAGTCAGCATCTTCATCAACGACACCGACCACTGGCACCACAAACCCCTCTACCACGAGATCGTGCATCGCGCGTACGAGGCCGGCCTCGCCGGCGCGACCGTGATCCGCGGGGTGGAAGGCTACGGCGCCGGCCGGGTGGTCCACACCATGCGAATCCTCAGCTTCGCCGACAACCTGCCCCTGATCGTGATCATCGTCGACGACCCAGACCGCGTCCGCGCCTTCCTCCCCCAGCTCGACGAAATCATCACCGATGGCACCGTGGTCATCGACGAGGTCGAAGCGATCCACTACACCGACCGCCCCGAGGTCAGTGGAACGGCTTAACGAGGACGGCCAGCAAAGCGCGCTAGGGCTCCTCGAGGGCCGAGAGCTGAACGAGGGCGTCGGCGAGCTTCGCGAGGTCACCGCCCCTGCTTGCCGTCCATGCCCTACCAAGCCTCCACCGTCGCGGCCGTGCGCTCGGCGTAGTCCGCGATCGAGGGCTCGGCGTACTGCGTGGACTGCGGGCTCAGGACTCGGTTCGGAAGAACCCAGGCTCGACCAGCATGGTCTTGATGCCAAAGGGTGCGACCTCGGAAGCATGTCCGATAACCAGCGTTCTGTCTGCGCGCGGGGTGGGCTCTCTTCACGTGTCACGTCATGCCCTACCTCGCCGTAGCTGACCCGGCCCGGCCAGCTGGCAGGCTGACTGACATGGTCGCCGAGCTCCCCACCTTGTTCGCTGCCGCGGCGACCGCGTTCGCGCTTGCGGTGTTGTCCGCGGTCGCCGGGTTCGGCGGTGGGGTCCTGCTGCTCCCGGTGTTCACGGCGTTGTTCGGCCTGCGGGTCGCGGTGCCGATGCTGACGCTGACCCAGCTGTTCAGCAACGCTTCTCGGGTCTGGCTTAACCGCGGTGACCTCCGCTGGCGCCTGATCGGCTGGTTCGCGGTCGGTGCCGTGCCGTGCGCGGTTGCCGGCGGTCTCCTGCTCGCCCACGCCCCACTCGCGCCGCTGAAACGACTCCTCGGCGTTTTCCTCATCGCCGTGGTCATCTGGCGCCGCCTCCAGCGCCGACCACGCCGGCCCGCCGACCCGGTGTTCGCCGCGGTCGGCGCCGGCTCCGGCCTTGGCTCCGCGCTGCTCGGCTCGGTCGGCCCGCTGACGGCGCCGTTCTTCCTTGCCGCCGGCCTGACCCGCGCCGCCTACATCGGCACCGAAGCCGCCAGCGCCCTGACCATGCACGTCACCAAGATCGCCGCCTACGGCTCCGGCGACCTCCTCACTCGCATCGTCTTGGTCTACGGCCTCGCGCTCACCCCGGCGACCCTGCTCGGCGCCTGGGTCGGCAAGAAGCTGGTCAACCGGATCAGCGACCGCGTCTTTGTCATCGCCGTCGAGGTGGGCCTTCTCGCCGCCGCCGCCCTCTTCCTCGCCGGGCTCTAACCAGTCGGGCTGGCGGGGGTGCCTTGGGCTGCGTAGACGTGTTCGGCGTACTCGTCGAGTCGGGCGGCGCACTGCTTGAGCTGGTGCTCGGCGTCGCTGGCGGCGGGGGTGCCGAGGATGTCGCGGGCGCGTAGGTCTCGGTACCAGCGGCGGAGCCGGTCGAGGCTGTGTTCTTCCTCGTCGAGTTCGGCGAGGGTGAACTTGCCGATGCGCTCTTCCTTGTCCAACTCGGCGAGGAACTTGGCGCAGTCGGCGCCGAACTCGGCCCACTCCTCGGCCCGCGCCATCCTGTACTGCTCCTCCAGGCGTTCGGCGGCCTGCTCGTCTCGGCCCGTTGCCGCCAGCACGACCAGATCACCACCGGCGGCCGCGGCGTGCTCGTGGGCCCGTGTTAGCAACGGCTCGCCGGCGGGGACGTCGGGGAGCGCCCAGACTCCCTGGGCGAGTGGGATCGCGCCGGCGCGGCGTAGGTCGCGCCACAACGCCATGCGGTGTCGGGCGGGTTCGGCGGGCATCCGACAGATGAGCACCATCCACCGTCGCGGACCGTCGACCATCGCACACCTCCGATGTCACAAGTGTAACGTGGAGATGTGTTCGTTCAGCGTGTGGTGGTGTCGGTCGTCGTGGCCGCGGCGGTATGGGTCGCCAGCTGGGGGCTGCTGGTCCTGCTCGCTCGGCGTCTGCCGCCCGGGCTACTTCGTGACCTGGCCGCGTTCCTGCCCGCCTGCGTCACCGCCGCACGGCGACTGCGCAGCCGACCCGAGGTGCCACGGCGCGCGAAGATCGCACTCGCCGTCGCGGTGGTCTGGGTTCTCTCCCCGATCGACCTGATCCCGGAGTTCCTGCCGGTCATCGGGCCGCTCGACGACGTGGTCGCCGTCGTCTTGCTGCTGCGCTACGCCGCACGCAGCATCCCCCGACCGGTCCTACTCGACGCGTGGCCGGAGGACCCGCGGCTGCTCGAACGCCTCCTCGACGGCCGCCACGGCCCACGCCCCGACACGGTCTGACCGGCTCCACCACGGTGTAGACGAAGATGGCGTCGGTCACCTCGCGGCCGCCACCCGTGAACGGCACCCTCACCGCGCCCCGACACGGTGAGGGTGCCGTTCACGGGTGCGCTGCGAGGGTCGTCGGCGGAGCTTCACCTCACCGACGTGGACTTCACCTCGTCCCGGCACGAGGTGAAGTCCACGTTGATCACGTCAACGTGATCAACGGGGCGCCACACCGCACACGCATGGTGAACGAGAGGAGACGGGCACTCGGGCACGTACCGTGACCTCGGTACGCGGCCTCGCCGTTGCCGGCGCTGCCGTACCCGCCCCTCTGGACACGCTGTCGCGCCTGCAACTAGCATCCACCGGGAGTGGACAGAGTCTCATGTCGATGTAGTTCTGGCCGGTGACGTCGACCCCTCCTCGAGGAGCGTATGACATGACTTCACGTGTCGCTGTCGTCGGCGCAGGACCCAGTGGACTCAGCGCGTTGCACGCGTTCGAGGAGGCGCGCAAGAAGGGCGCCGACGTGCCCGAGCTCGTCTGCTTCGAGAAGCAGAGCGACTGGGCCGGCCTCTGGAACTACACGTGGCGCACCGGACTGGACGAGTTCGGCCAGCCCGTGCACGGAAGCATGTACAGGTACCTGTGGTCCAACGGCCCGAAGGAGTGCCTGGAGTTCGCCGACTACACGTTCGACGAGCACTTCGGCAAGCCGATCCCCTCGTTCCCGCCACGCGAGGTGCTGCACGACTACGTCACGGGCCGGGCGAAGAAGGACAACCTGCAGAAGTTCATCCAGTTCAACACCGAGGTCAAGTGGATCAGCTACGACGAGGACGAGGGCACGTTCGACGTCCTCGTCGAGTCACTGACCGAGGGACAGACCCGCACCGAGCAGTTCGACTACGTCATCGTCGCCACCGGTCACTTCTCCACCCCGAACGTTCCCTCGTACGAGGGGTTCGAGCAGTTCCCCGGCCGGATCATGCACTCGCACGACTTCAGGGACGCGCGGGAGTTCGAGGGCAGGAACCTGCTCGTCGTCGGCAGCAGCTACTCGGCCGAGGACGTCGCGTTGCAGTCGAAGAAGTACGGCGCGAAGTCGGTGACCATCTCGTACCGCTCCGCTCCCATGGGCTTCCCCTGGCCCGAGGGCATCGCCGAGGTGCCGTTGCTGGTGAAGCTCGACGGCAAGACCGCGCACTTCACCGACGGCAGCACCCGTGAGGTCGACGCGATCGTGCTGTGCACGGGCTACCTGCACAACCTGTCGTTCATCGAGGAGAGCCTGCGGCTGCGTACCTCGAACGTGCTCTACACACCCGGCCTCTACAAGGGTGTCTTCTGGCTGGACAACCCGAAGCTGATGTACCTCAGCATGCAGGACCAGTACTACACGTTCACGCTCTTCGACGCCGAGGCCTGGTACTCACGCGACTACGTGCTCGGCAGGATCGAGCTGCCGTCCCGCGCGGAGATGGCCGACGACATCGCGCTGTGGCGTGACCGGCAGGACAAGCTCTCCAGCGCGTTCGAGGAGATCGACTTCCAGGCCGACCACATGGTCGACCTGCTGAAGGACGTCGACTACCCGAAGTTCGACGTCGATCTCACCCGTGCCCACTTCAAGAAGTGGGAGCACGACAAGGAGGAGAGCATCATCGGCTACCGCGACCGCGGCTTCTCCTCGCCGTGCACGTCGAGCGAGGCGCCCGTCCATCACACGCCCTGGTGGACCGAGATGGACGACTCCATGGCCCGCTTCCTTGGGTAGCTGAGTCTTGGCGGCTAGCCGGTGTCCTAGCGGGCACGGCGCGCGAGGGCGCGGTCCAGCACCCGGTCGGTGAGGTCGTACGCGCGCTGCCGCGACTCCGCCTGCCTGGCGACCGTCTCCGCCATCAGCGCGTCGCCGTCGACGCCGACCCTCGCCAGCGAGTCGGTGTAACGGTCGGCCCAGGTCTGCGCGCTCTCCACCGTCGCCTCCGGGTGGAACTGCGTGCCCGCGTGCGGACCGTACGCGAACGCCTGAACGCCCTCGGACGTGCGCGCCACCTCCATGCCTGCGGGCAGGTCGTGGATGACGTCGAGGTGCCACACGAGCCACGGGCCCGGCTCGACCAGCTCAGGCGCCGTGGTGTCGACGGTGAGCCAGCCGATCTCCGGCCGTTCCATCCTGCGCACCCGACCGCCGAGGACGCGGGCGAGCAGCTGGGCGCCGAAGCAGATGCCGAACACGGGTACGTCGGCCTCGACAGCCGTGCTGAGCAGCTGCCACTCGTCGGGCAGGTGCGGCAACGACTCGTCGTACGCGGCATCGTCGGAACCGAGCGGCACGACCAGGTCGAAGTCCCGCGGGTCGGGCAACGAACCGTCCTGTGCGCGCACGACCTCGGCGCGCGCACCGCGCTGCGCCAACCGCTCCCCCACATAGCCGGGCGGACAGTCGTCCTGATGCTGGACGTACAGGACGCGGAGCGCCTCGGCCATGACTCACCTCAGGAACGGGGGCGGGCCTTCTCCGGGTCGTAGAAGGGGAAGCGGACGACCTCGGCGGGGATGCGCTTGCGATGACCGTCCAGCTTCCCGACCTCGACCTCGGTGCCGATGTCCGCGTACTGCACGGCCATCCGGCACAGCGCGATGTTCTTGCGGAGGATCGGCGAACGCGTCGCGCTCGTCACCACGCCGACCTGCGACCTGCCGACGTGCACGCAGTCGCCGTGCTCCGCCGGCTCGTTGCCGGCGAGCTCGAGTCCCACCAGGGTGCGCTGCGGGCTCGCCTTGCGGGACAGCAGCGCGTCCCTGCCGACGAAGTCGTCGTCCTTCGTCTTCAACGGGACCGTGAAGCCGATGCCGGCCTCGAACGGGTCGGTCTGGTCGTCGAAGTCGTAGCCGGCGAACACCAGACCGGACTCGATCCGCAGCATGTCGAGCGCGTCGAGGCCCAGCGGACGGAGACCGTACGACTCCCCCGCCGCCCAGACGGCGTCCCACAGCGCGGGTCCGTCCTTCGGGTGCACCCAGATCTCGTAGCCGAGCTCTCCCGAGTACCCGGTGCGCGACACGAGCAGCGGGATGCCGTTGTGGTCACCGAGCCTGCCGATCGCGAACCTGAACCAGGTGAGGTCGGTGAAGTCCGGTTGCGTGGGAGGCGTCCACACCAGCTCCGTCAGCAGGTCCCTGCTCGACGGCCCCTGGACGGCGAGATTGTGCAGCTGGTCGGTGGAGTGCTTCACCCACACCCGGTCGAGCCCCAGCCGTTCCGCCTGCTCCCGCAGCCACACGCCGTCGTACTCGTCACCGCCGACGAACCTGAAGTTGGTGTCGCCGAGCCGGAACACGGTGCAGTCGTCGATCATCCCGCCGGTGTCGTTGCACATCGCGGAGTACACGACCTGACCGTGCGAGAGCTTACGGATATTGCGTGTCACGCACGCCTGCAGCAACGCCTCCGCGTCCGGGCCGAGCACCTCGAACTTGCGCAGCGGTGACAGGTCCATGACCGCCGCATGCTCCCTGCACGCCCAGTACTCCTCGAGTGCACCGTGGTTGTCGAAGCTCGTCGGCAGCCAGTAGCCGCGGTACTCGGTCAGCTGCCCGGTGCGCTCGGCGATCCGCGTGTGGAACGCGGTCTCCTTGGTCAACGTGGCCTCGGACTCCGGGGTGACCCGATGCGAGATGGCCATGGAGAACTTCCGTTCCGCGTCGTACACCCGGACGTGGATGTCGGTGGGCACCCACGCGTTCGCCGGGTCGATGTCGTCGGGACAGGCGGACGACGCGCAGACCAGATCGGTCATCGCGCGCATCAGCACGTAGTCGCCAGGCCGTGACCAGGGCTCGTCGAAGACCAGCAGGTTCGCGTCGTCGAAGGCAGTGTTGTAGAAGAGGTTCAGCGCCGGCCAGCCCTTACGCGGCGCGATGCGGTAACGGTCGAGCTGCGCGTTGAAGTTGTCGGTGCAGTTGACGTGGCCCGGGTAGCCGAAGTCCTCGTAGTACTTGGCGTTGCAGGCGAGCCCGAACGTGTCGTGCCTGCCGACGGTGTCGCGCACGATCTCGATGAGCGGCTGGGTGTCCTGGTCGTAGAACTTGCCGAACAGGCCCGGCTGCGGGTACGCGTTGCCCATGAAGTACCTGGTCGTGGTCGAGTCGAGACCGCGCTCGACGCCTTCCTGCAACCGGTGGCCGTGGAACGCGAGGAAGTCCGAGCACTGCCGGCCCTCCACGTCGATCACCTGGATGTACTGGCCCTTCTTCACCTCGTAGCTGCTCACCGTCGCGGCGTCGATGCGCATGTCGAGCACCGGGTCGGCCAGTGGCTCAGGCACCATGGCCCCGTGCGAGGGACGTTCCCGCGCCCTGCGCACCTCGAGCATCAGCTCCGACGGCGGGTTGGCGGCCTCCTCGACCACACTCATCACCCGAGCCGGTGCGGCGACGAGCACCCGTACCGGTTCCTGCGCGGTGAACGTCTCGCTGGCCCCCGCCGGCGACCACTCGCCGAACAGCTCGGTCGCGGTCGTCTGCGTCGGGTCCACCTCGGCCGCCGCGAGCACGCCGATGATGTGGTCGCGTCCCCCGCCGGGTTCCGCCGCGGCCAGCGCGCGCAGGGTACACGCGGGAGTGTTGGCGGTGACGCCGAGCGCGGCACCGTCAGCACCGCCGGCGCCGAGCACTGTCAGCTCGGCGGGCTGCCTGCCGGCGCGGTCGATCACGGTCAACCGGTCGCCGCCGTCCAACGCAACGGCCGTCACGCCGCCGGGACGCACCAGGTAGGTCTCCAGGCCCGGCTCCAGCGGGATGAGTCCGGGCAGTCGCAGTCGCGGTGCGGGTGTGACTACGGTCATGGTCCCCCTCAGAGCTTCTTGACGAACGTCCTCGCCTGGTAGAGGGCGAGCGCGGGCAGGCCGACGAACAGGATCACGGCGAGCACGGGCCCGAACGCGTACGCGAAGAAGTCCATCATGATGTGGCCTCCAGTAGTCCCGACTGTCGCATGCGTTCGCGGCCGAAGTCGTTGAGAGCGAACTTGAACAGGAGCCGTTCCTTGCCGAACGACTTCTCCGGGTCGATCGTCGTCTCGATCTCGTCGACGAGCCCACCGGAGAAGAGGTCGGTGAGGGTGAGCCGCACCGTGCCGTACCAGTACTCGCCCGCGAGGCCGTACTCCTCGATCACCGCGGCCGCGATCTCGTGGTCCCAGCTCGGTCCCCGCTTCGCGAGCAGCTGCAGCATGTAACCCTTCATGTGCAGGTCGCTCATGAGGACACCTCCTTCGTGGGGGCAGCCGAGGCGCGTGCGGGCACCGCCCTGATCACCTCGAGCACGTCACGTTTCTCGGTGAACAGGACGAAGCTGCCGATGACCGTGATGACCGCACCGATCGCGAACTGGATGCCCGGCGGCTCCAGCGTGAAGATGAACAGCCAGACCAGCGCGAGCGGGCCGTAGAGCGCCGCGATGGCCTGGCCGCGGCCGACCCCGATGAGCGGGAACGACTTGTACCAGGACACGTAGCAGAACCCGAAGGTGAGTCCGAGTAGGACGAGCAGCAGCAGGACGTTCGGGTTGGTGAGCGACCTGCCGACGGTGGCGAAGAACTCGCCGCCGGCGAGGATGATCGTGATCGGCACGGCGACGATGAGCCACAGCGCGACCTCGGCGGTGAACCGCAACGTCAGGCCGACGTCCGGGTCACTGACGTCGAGCGCGCGTCCCGCGATCGCGCCCTCGAGTCCCCAGCCGACGAACGCGAGCGCGCCACCGACGTAACCGAGCAAGCCGCCGCCACCCGCGCCCGTCAGCTCACCGACGATGCCAGGCGCGAAGATGACGACGCCGCCCGCGACGATGACGATGATGCCGATCGCCGCCTGTTTGGTGATGCGCTCGCTGTACCAGACCTTCGCGACGAGCGCGCCGATGATCGGGTACAGCAGTCCGGCGACAGCGGCGAACGCGGCGCCGACGTAGGCGATGGCGAGGATCGAGCCGAAGATGGCCAGCATGCCGGCGAGGCCCGCGGGTGCGTACCAGCGGGAGATCTTCACCTGCCGCATGGTGCGGACGTAGTCCTTGGTCTTGCCGAGCACACCGATCCACACGAACATCGCGAGGAGGACGGCGATCGCGTTGAGCGACGTGATCACCATCGCCGCGAGCAGGTAGTCACCCGTGGTCTCGGCCAGGTCGACGAACGGGCCCTCCGAGTAGATCGCGGTGCCGGGCACGTACCAGGCGCCCCAGAGCACCGCGCACCAGATCGCCCAGATGAAACCCCAGCGAACCTGGCGGTTGCGGTGGTCGACTCGAAGTCGTTGCGCCTTGGCCTGGTCGGACATCCCACACTCCTCCGGCACCGTGACGCACCACAGCAGCGGCGCCATCTCGATGTCGGCGTCTTCGCACGGAGGTGTCGCCGTCAGTTTCAGTGGATAGATCATGCGACCAGCGGCGGCTTGCTGTAAACCCCTCGAGGAGACTTCGTTGCAGCGAATTCAACGCTGCGCTACCAGCGTCAGCCTCCTGGATGCACCGATTTCACGGCGATGAACTGGATCGGCAGCGTGATCAGCTCGCCGGGCCCGTGCATCACCTCGCCGACGAACTGCATGGAGTCACCGGGTTCGAGGACATACCGCGAGCTGCCGTAGCTGTACTCCATCTTCCCCGAGATCATGAAGATCAGCTCGGTGCCCGCGTGCTGGTACAGCGGGAAGACCTCCGAGCGGTCGGTCAAGGTCACCAGCATCGGCTCGAGGCTGTCGTGCGGCGCGCGCATCGCGCCGAGCATCTGGTACCTGTGCCCCGGGCCCGAGCCCTTGTGGTGGATGTCGAGGCCCTTGCCCGCCTTGACGAAGACCATGTCCTGCTCTTCGGACAACCCGCGGAAGAACGCCGTCACGGGCACGGTGAGCGCCTCGGACAGGCGCACCAGGGTCATCAGGCTCGGCGACGCCTGGGCGTTCTCGATCTTCGACAGCATGCTCTTGGAGACGCCGCTCTCGTCGGCGAGCCGGCCGACCGTCCAGCCCCTGTCCTGGCGGAAGTCGCGCACGCGCTCCGCGATGACGGCACCGAGCGCCTCGCCGATACCACCGGCCACGACGAGCTCGTCGCCCGTCGTCTCGTCCTCAGTCATGGGGACGCGCCCCCTTCTCGGTCACCGGTGGAGTATGGCAACCCGGGCGGGACGCATCGTGAACCCCGTGTGCGCTACGGCCCACCGCGGACGAAATCACCGTCGAGGTGTTGTCTCCTTGCACGGGACAGAGTTTACTGGCCGTGGACGTCATGGGCCTGGCCGAGGAGACCATCAGATGAGTTCCGATCTCGAACAGTTCGTCGGCCGACCAGGCCGCGAGGACCAGATCGCCGAGGTACGTCGCGAGATCGACGAACGCGAGGTCGAGTACATCTACCTCCAGTTCGTCTCGGTCACCGGCAGGATCGTCGGCAAGGGGGTGCCCGCCAAACACTGGGAGAAGTTCGCCCACGACGGCTTCCAGCTCGTCTACGGCGCGACGGCGAACCTCTTCACCGACCGGCACGGGGACTACATCGGCTACGGCGCGGAGGCGCGTGAGCTGATCGGCATCCCCGACGTCGAGACGTTCTGCGTCCTGCCCTGGGACAGCAAGACCGCGCGGGTGTTCTGCACGCTGTTCCGCGGTCGTGAGGAGGACGTCGACGGCGGCGCGTTCCTGACGTCCGACTGCCGGGGCAACCTGCGACGCCTGCACGAGGACTTCGAACGCGAGACCGGACTGCACCTGCGGGTCGGCACCGAGCCGGAGATGATGTGGCTCAAGCTCAACCCCGACGGCACACCGTCCGTCGAGGGCAAGACGAAGCCCTACTGCTACCACATCGACCAGTTCGCCGAGCTGCAGCCGTTGATCCACAAGGTGAACGAGTACGCCACGGCGATGGGTCTCGACATGATCCAGGGCGACCACGAGGACGCGCCCGGGCAGCTCGAGCTGAACTGGCAGTTCGACCGCGCGGAACTCACCGCCGACCGGCTCACCACCTACCGGCAGATCTGCCGTCAGGTGGGACGCGAGCTCGGCGCGTTCCCCTGCTTCATGCCGAAGCCGTTCATGGGCGTCTCGGCGAACGGCTGCCACCACAACATCTCCCTCTGGACCGGCGACGAGAACGCGTTCCTGCCCGACGGCGACAACCCGCGGATGCCGAGCAAGGTCGGCCTCGCCTCGATCGGCGGCGTGCTCGAGCACCTCGACGCGCTCACCTGCCTCACCGCGCCGACGGTGAACTCGTACCGGAGGCTCTGGGACACCGGCTTCTGGGCGCCGTTGTACGCAGACTGGGGCTTCCAGAACCGCACGACGGCGCTGCGGGTCAGCGCTCCCGGCAGGTTCGAGTACCGCTCGGTCGACTCGGCGGTCAACCCGTACCTGTCGATGGCCGGCCTGCTGAAGGCGATGGAGGACGGCATCGCCCGCAACGTCGACCCGGGCCAGCCGGAGGAGCGCAACATCTACGACGCGATGGCCGAGGGCAAGCAGGTACGCAAGATCCCGATGACCCTCGGCGACGCGCTCGACGCCCTTCGAGCCGACGAGGTCGTCAAGAGCGCGCTGCCCGGTGACATGTATCGAGTCTTCGAGCACTACAAGCGCGACGAGTGGGAGCGCTTCTGCGCGCAGGTGACCGAGTGGGACGTCGCGGAGTACCTGGACATCCTGCCCTGATTCCCCCCACCCACCCTCACTCCGTACGGGGAAGGAGCCGCGCCGATGTGCGGGATCGCCGGCATCATCCATCGAGGCGACAGCGGAGCCGTCGGGCACGAGATGGCATCCATGCTGCAGGCCATGAGACACCGCGGCCCGGACTCCACGGGCTACGCGCTGTACGGCGAGAAGACCGACCTCCTCGTCATGCGGTTCAAGCTCGCCGACCCGAACGACTCCGGCGACTTCTCCTACGGGGACCGGCTCGCGCGCAGCAGGCGCGAGGTGGAGTCGCGGCTCGCCAAGATCGGCGCGACCATCGACAGGGTCGACGGCGCGAACGAGTACGCGTACCGGGCGACGTTCCGTTACGAGGGTGAGCTGAAGCCGCTCGCCGACTACGTCGAGGACGTGCCCGGCGCCGAGATCCTCTCCATCGGCTACTCGCTCGAGATCGTGAAGGACCTCGGCGACGCCGCGACGGTCGCCGAGCAGTACCGGCTGGACGACTTCCAGGGCACGCACGCGATCGGCCACGTCAGGATGGCGACCGAGTCCGACGTCGACATCGCGGGCGCGCACCCGTACTGGGCGTACCCGTTCTCCGACGTCGCGGTCGTGCACAACGGACAGCTGACGAACTACCACGGGTGGCGGCGCCGGCTGGAACGACTCGGGCACAGGTTCCAGTCCGAATGCGACTCGGAGATCATCGCCGTCTACCTCGCCCAGCGGATGGCCGACGGGCTGTCCCTGGAGACGGCGATGAAGCAGAGCCTCGACGACCTCGACGGCGTGTTCACGTACCTGGTGGTGACCGAGGACAGCCTCGGCATGGCCAAGGACGAGATGGCCGCCAAGCCGCTCGTCCTGTACGAGACCGACGACCTTGTCGCAATGGCGTCGGAGGAGGGCTCGATCCGTGCGGTGGTGAACCGGGAGATCGACACGTACGACCCCTACGAAGGGGAGGTGATGGTGTGGCACCGGTGACTCAGCGCGGTAGGTACGACAACCGCGGCCTGGCCGAGCCCGACACCGTCGCACCCGAGACGGCAGTCGTCAGCGGCCACACCGCGACGCTCGACGCGGCCGACCTGACCACGCGCCAGGTGAACCTCGAGCTCCGCAGGTTGCTCTACTCCTGCGGCGTCACCGAGGTCACCCTGCAGAACCCGGGCGCGCGTCACTCGCTCGCCGTGGGGCTGCTGCTGCGGTGCAGGATCACGATCGAGGGCAGCCTCGGCTACTTCGGCTGCGGCCTGATCGACGGTCCCGAGATCCACATCACGGGACGCGTCGGCTGGTCGGTGGCGGAGAACATGATGTCCGGCGTCATCGTCATCGACAAGAATGCGGGCTCGCTCACCGGTGCCGCGCTGCGCGGCGGTGACCTCGTGGTGCGAGGTCACGTCGGCGCGCGGACGGGCATCGACCAGAAGGGCGGCACGATCATCGTCGGCGGCAACGCCGGCTCGATGACCGGGTTCATGATGCAGCGTGGGCGGCAGATCCTCTGCGGTGACGTCGGCCACGGCATGGGCGACTCGATGTACGACGGCGCGATCTACGTCGCGGGCAAGGTGGCGTCGCTCGGCATCGACTGCGTGGAGGCGGAGCTGGTCGCGGAGGACGAGGAGTTCCTCGACCGCAAGTTCAAGAGCTACCGGCTCGACCGTCCAGACACCTTCCGCAAGTTCGTGTGCGGCAAGAAGTTGTGGAACTACGACAACTTGGAGCCGAACGAACGCAAGCTCGTCCTGTAGAGGGGTAGGCATGTCCAACGACGAGTCGGTGCACGCCCTCGGCCGCAGCCGCATCTTCACGCCCGAGGTCATCAACGACATCCACACGAAGGCCGAGCTCGGTCGGTACCGGATGCGCGGCTTCTCGATGTTCAAGCCGATCCCGCACTGGGACGAGCTGATGTTCCTGCCGGGCACGCTGACCAGGTTCGTCATCGAGGGGTACCGGGAGAAGTGCACCACCAAGACGGTGCTCGGCGCGCGGTTCGCCAAGAAGCCGCTCGAGCTCGACATCCCCGTCTACATCACGGGGATGAGCTTCGGCGCGCTGTCACTCGAGGCGAAGATGGCGCTGGCCAAGGGCGCCTCGATGGCCGGTACCGCGACGTGCTCCGGCGAGGGCGGGATGATCCCGCCGGAACGCGACCTGTCCACCAAGTGGTACTACCAGGTGATCCAGAGCCGGTACGGCTTCAACCCGCACCACCTGATGCTGGCCGACGGCGTCGAGTTCTTCATCGGGCAGGGCTGCAAGGTCGGCCTCGGCGGGCACCTGATGGGCCAGAAGGTGACGGAGCAGGTCGCCGAGATGCGCTCATTGCCGGCCGGCATCGACCAGCGCAGCCCGGCACGTCATCCCGACTGGCTCGGCCCCGACGACCTGTCGCTCAAGGTGCAGGAGATCCGCGAGGCCACCGACTACCAGGTGCCGATCCAGCTCAAGCTCGGCGCCGCACGCGTCTACGACGACGTGCGCATGGCCGCGAAGTGCGGGCCCGACATCATCTACCTCGACGGGGCTGAAGGTGGAACCGGTGCGGGCCCGCACCTCGCCACGGAGGAGACCGGCGTGCCACTGATGTCGGCGATACCCGAGGCACGTCGCGCGCTCGAGGACGTCGGCCTCGCGGACGAGATCGACCTCGTCGTCGCGGGCGGGATACGTAACGGTGGCGACGTCGCGAAGTGCATCGCGCTCGGCGCGACCGCCGTCGCGATCGGGCACTCGTCGCTGATGGCGTTGAACTGCAACAAGGAGATCCCAGGCGTCACCGACTACGAGGGCACGATCGGGGTGCCGGCCGGCCAGTGCTACCACTGCCACACCGGACGCTGCCCCGTCGGCATCACGACCCAGGACCCCGAGCTGCGCAAGCGGCTGAAGGTCGACGAGGCCGCCGAGCGCGTCTACAACTTCCTGCACACGCTGACCCTCGAGGTGCAGATGCTGGCGCGCGCGTGCGGCAAGACGAACGTGCACAGCCTCGAGCCCGAGGACCTCTGCGCGCTCACCACGGAGGCGGCGGCGATGGCCAAGGTGCCGCTGGCCGGCACCAACTACGTGCCGGGCGTCACCGAGGAGCGCACGCTCGGCGAGATCAAGGCGCTGCTGGAGAAGCACGTGGCGAACGACGGCATGGGAGGCGGCCACGATGTCTGACGTCTCTCCGAAGACCCAGTTCGACCTGGCCGACCGCCGGCTGTCCGGCACCAGCGGCATCGACACCGAGGAGCTCACCGGGCGGACGTTCCCCTACCAGTTCGACCAGAGCCTGGTCGACGACATCGACCTGGTCGCCGCGACACCCGGCGAGGACCTGAACTGGCTCGAGGACATCCACCTGATGACCGAGGACGGCGTGCCCGCCGTCTTCGACCGCTACACCAACGCATTCCTCAAGATCCACTTCGAGATCCCCGCCGGGCGCGAGGACGAGTACGCGCGCAAGGTGCTGATCAAGCACCTGCAGGAGGGCAACTCGTACGGCATCTGGCTCAAACACCAGCACGCGAAGTTCCCCCAGCCCGAGCTCGGGTCGTGGCTGCAGGGGTCGGCGACGGTCGGCGAGGACTGGAGCCCACCCCGACTGGAGGGCTGGCAGCCACCGGTCGGGCACTGACCGACACCACCAGCGGGGGTGAGAAATCTGGGGAGCCCGTCATGACGGACAACACGGCGACTCCATCGACGGTCACGGGTACCGCCGACCACGGTCTGCAGCGCACGATCGGCTGGAAGGGCGCGTTCTGGATCGCCAGCGGCGTCCCGGCGCTCGTGCTGTTCTCCGTCGGCTCGATCGCCGCGACCATCGGCACGCCGTCCGTCCTGGTATGGACGGTGTCGGTGGTGCTCGGGCTGGTGCAGTGCCTCACCTACGCGGAGATCGCGGGCATGTACCCGCAGAAGTCCGGCGGCGCGTCCGTCTACGGGGCGATGGCGTGGCTGCCGTACTCGAAGTTCATCGCGCCGGTCTCCGTCTGGTGCAACTGGCTCGCCTGGTCACCCGTGCTCACCATCGGCGCGAGCCTCGCCGCGGGGTACGTGCTCACCGCGCTGTTCCCCGCGGACGCCGCGATCAACACCTGGTCGCTCTCGCTCGTCGACCTCGGGTTCCTGAAGGACGGCCTGGCGATCAGGCTGAACGCGCAGTTCGTCATCGCGGTGGCGTTCCTGCTGCTGGTGTTCGCGCTGCAGCACCACGGCATCCTGCGTGCGGCCCGGGTGCAGATGATCGTGGGCATCGCGGTGCTCGTCCCGCTCGTCGTCGTCGGCGTCGTACCGCTGCTCACCGGTGACGTCGTCAGCACGAGCTTCGCGCCGTTCGCGCCACTGAGCGGAGCGTGGGACCTGGACGGCTGGACGTTGTTCGCCGGCGGCCTGTTCCTCGCGGCGTGGTCGGCGTACGCCTTCGAGACCGCGATCTGTTACACGCGCGAGCTGAAGGACCCTGGCCGCGACACGGTGAAGGCGATCGTCTCCGCCGGGCTGGTGTGCCTGTTGATCTACACGTTGGTGCCGTTCAGCTTCCAGGGAGCCCTCGGCGTCGAGCGACTGCTGACCGACCCCATCGTGGCCGGCACGGGTGTGGCCTCCGCGATGGTCGACATGGTCGGCGGTGGGGCCGTGATCGGCAACCTGCTCACCGTGATGCTGATCCTGGCACTGCTGCTCACGATCATGACCACGATGGCCGGCTCGTCGCGCACCCTGTACCAGGGGTCGCTGGACGGCTGGCTGCCGAAGTACCTGGGCAAGGCGAACAAGCACGGCGCACCGACCCGCGCGATGTGGACCGACCTGGCGTTCAACCTGGTGCTGCTGCTGTTGAGCGACACGGTGTTCGTGCTCGCGGCGTCCACCGTCTGCTACATGATCTTCAACTTCCTCAACCTGAACGCCGGCTGGCTGCACCGCATCGACAACAGGGACGCGCACCGACCGTGGCGCGCACCGACCGCGCTCATCGCGATCGGCGGCATCCTCGGCTTCGGCAACGCGCTGCTGCTCGGCTGGGGCGCGGCGGTCTGGGGACCGGGTGCGCTGTGGACCGGCCTGGTGTTCGCGGCGCTGATCGTGCCGGTGTTCCTGTTCCGCCACTACGGCAGGGACAAGGGCACGTTCCCGCCGTCCATGTACGAGGGCCCGGAAGGCACCGCCGTAGCGCCGGTACGCCGCGCGGGCGTCCTCCCGTACCTGACGATCGCAGGCGGCATCACGATGGTGGTCGTCGGGCAGGTCCTCTCCCACCTCGCCGGCTGACCGTTCAGGTCAGGCCCAACGCAGAACGCGGGTCACCGTCGACGAGCCAGTCGAGGGTCTCGGGACGAATCGCGGGGAAGCCCGGCGGCTGGACGCTCGCGATCTCCCGCAGGCCTTCGACCGCCTCGGTCGGGGTCCACAGCGGGAAGTCGGAGCCGAACAGCAGCTTGTCCACGACGTCCCACTCCTGAGCTCTCACGAGTGCGTGGTAACCGTCGAACGGTCGGGCCCAGGCCGCCGAGACGTCGGTGAAGACCCTGCGGTTCTTTCGGCAGACCACCATGGTCTCGCGCTGCCAAGGGTGACCCATGTGTGCCATCACCTGGGTGAGGTCCGGGTGCCGTCGAGCGACCTCGTCGACCACGAGTGGCTGGCTGACGGCCAGCTCGCCGGCCGGACTGGGCGTCGCGCCCATGTGCCAGAGAACGACCATCCCCTCGTCGGCTGCGGCTCGGTAGAACGGATCGAAGCGCTCGTCCCTGGGATCGAACCGCGCCAGGACCGGGTACAGCTTGATCCCGCGCAGACCACGAGCCACGCCGTCGGCGAACTGTTCGCGCACGTCCTGGTCGGTCGGGTCGAGTGCCATGAAACCGATGGTCTCGGTCGTCGTCTCGGCGCAGAACCATTCGACGTACTCGTTCGGTGTCGCGACGCCCACGGCCGTCGCCCGTAGACCGAACACCGCGGCAACGGTCACCCCACCGGCGGCCATCGCCTTGTCGTACTCACCGGGGGTGAAGCTGTCGGCGGCACGGCCGTAGACCGGTCTCCAGTGGTCGTCCCACTCCGGGCCCCAGTGCTGCGGCTGCTGGCAGTGCGTATGGATGTCGAACACGCGACAAGGTCCTATCGCTCGTGTACTGCCGGCTGGAGGGACCGACGAGCGACGCGCAGGGCGGCCACGGTGTCCGGGTCGTCGGCCAGCTCGGCAGCGGTCTCGGTGAGCCGGTCGACGTACGACTGTCGCCGGTCGGGGCCGAACTCGCCCGAGGCACCGGACACGCTCACCGCTGCGAGACACTCGCCGTCGACCGTGACCGGAACGGCCACGCAGCGGAGCCCGTGGCTGCGCTCGTCGTCGTCGAAGGCATGGCCGCGTCGCCGGGTGCGTCGCAGCTCGCGGACGAACTCGTCGTATCCGGTGATCGTGTGTTCGGTGAAGGGGACGAACGGTTCGGGCGGCAGGTGCACGGCGAGCTCGTCCGGGTTCGCATGAGCGAGCAGCACCTTGCCCAGGCCCGTGCAGTACGCGTGGTCGCGCATGCCGACGGCGGCCTGGAACCGGATGGGACGATCGGGCTCGTGCACGCACACGTGGATGACCTGTGTCCCGTCGAGCATCCCGAGGTTGGCGGTCTGGCCGGTCCGTTCTGCCAACGGCGCCAGGTAGGGGTCCGCCACGACCGACAGGTCGAGAGCCGCGAGGTAGGCGTCGGACAGCTGCAGGACCTTGTGTCCCAGTCGATACGACGGTCGCGCATCCACCCGGACCACGTAGTCCATCTCGTCGAGCACACTGAGCAACCGCACGAGAGTGCTCTTCGGTAGCCCGGTGGCGTCGACGAAGTCGTTGAGGGTCCGTGGCTCCTGGCTGCCGGCCAACGACTCCATCAGAGCGAGCCCACGGGCCAGTGCATTCGAGTGGTAGGTGGCCGACTCCGGGCCGCCCTCGAGCACTCGAGCCGCGCTCGAGACAGCGCTCTTACGCCTCGAACTAGGTACGCTCGGCAACGCAAACCTCCTGCCATGGAACCTGACCGGCGACCAGGCTACGTGCTCGAAGAAGCTCTCGCGGAGCACGCCATCCGAGCGCGCCCACCACGCGCCCGCCGCTACCGTAGAGAGCGACGAACGTGTCCTCGTTCGGGTCGCCATGGATCACTGCGAACTCGGTGGCGGCGGTCACACTCCCGTACACCTGGATCTTGACCCCGAACTGGTCGCTCCAGAAATAGGGCACGGGCAGGTACGGCTCGTCCGCACCGAGCATGTTGCGAGCCGCGGTGATCGCCTGCTCGGTGGCGTTCGTGCGGTGCTCGACACGCAGACGGGCTCCGCTCCCCCGGTGAGTCCAGCTGGCGACGTCGCCGGCGGCATGGACTCCGGGTGCCGCCTGACACCTGGGATCGCAGACGACGCCGTCATCGATGCGCAGGCCACTGTGCCCGAGCCACTGCGTCGCCGGGGTCGCACCGATGGCTATCAGGATGCAGCCGGTCCGCACGACGGTGCCGTCGGTGAGCACCGCGTCGACGCCGCCGCCGTCTCGGGGCAGGCAGTGCCGGAGCGCGGTCTCCGTCCTGACATCCACCCCACGCTCGGTGTGCAGCCGGTGCAGACGCTCCGCGACGACACGACCGAGTTGTCGACGCATCGGAGCCCGCTCGGCGTCGACCATCGTCACCTGCCTGCCGAGCACGGTGAGCGTGGCGGCCACCTCGGTTCCGAGGAAACCTGCCCCGACGACGAGCACCGGATCGGCGGTCAGAGCCGCGGCCCGGAAGGCGAGGGCGTCGTCCAGCGTTCGCAACACGTGTACGCCGGGGGATCCGGCCATGGCCGGGATCTCACGGGGTCGCACGCCTGTCGCGATCAGCAGCGCGTCGTACTCGAGCCGGCTCGCGTCGTCGAGCGTCACCGTCCGGTCGCGCACGTCGAGGCCGACGGCCGACCTCCCCAGGCGCATGCTCAGGTCGAGCTCCTCGTAGCTCGCCTCGGGTCTCAGCTCGGTCCGCGACGGCGCCCACGTGCCCGAGAGAACCTGCTTGGACAGGGGCGGACGATCATAGGGTGCTCGTCTCTCGGCGCCCACGAGAGTGATCTCTCCGTCGAACGCTTCTGCCCGCAGCGTCTCCACGGCGGTGAGACCGGCCGCCGACGCACCCACGACCACGATGCGTCGAGGTGCGACCGTCACGCGTCGTCCACGGTGATCGCCCGGGCAGGACACAGTCGGGCCGCCAACCTGACCGCGTCGGCCTGGTCCTGGCCGGGAGCGCTCTGCAGGACCAGGACCAGACCGTCGTCGTCCTGGTCGAACACGTCGGAGGCGGCGAGGACACACTGACCACCGCCGACGCAGGCATCGACATCCACGCTGACCTTCATGCCCGGACTCCTTGTCGGTCGCCGTCCACGGGCGGGTCCCACGTGATCGGCAGCTCCACGAGGCTGAGGAACGCGTACTCCTTGACGGTGAGCTGACCGGTCTCGACCGCCAGACGCAGGGTGGGGATGCGCCGGAACAATGTCTCGAAGACCACCTGGAGCTCGATCCGTGCCAGTGACTGACCGAGGCACTGATGCACGCCGTAACCGAACGCGACATGGTGCCGCGCCTCCCGGTGGATGTCGAACGCGTCAGGGTCGGGAAAGGCGGCTCCGTCGCGGTTGGCGCCCGCGATCACCGGGATCACACCGTCGCCTGCCGCGATGACCTCTCCCGCGATCTCGATGGCGTCGGTGGCGACCCGGGTCGGCGAGATGTGGAACACGCTGATGTAGCGCAGCAGCTCCTCGACCGCCTGCGGCACGAGCGTGGGATCTGTCCGCAGCTGGGCGAGCTGCTCGGGATTGCTCAGCAGGGTGAGGACGCCGAGGCCGATCATGTTCGTGGTTGTCTCGTGGCCCGCCGTGATGAGGAGCCGGATCGCCGCGATCAGCTCGTCGCGCTCGATCGTCCCGGCCGCGAGCTGTTCCTGCACCAGCACGCTGACGAGCCCGTCGTCGGGCTGACGTTGCTTGACGGCGATGAGCCGGTCGACGTAGTCGAGCATCTGGTCGGTGGCACGCCGGACGGCCTCGGGAGACGTGCCCAAGGTGTTGCGCTCGTTGTCGAGCCGCTGGAAGAAGAACCGCTCCTCCACCGGGATGCCGAGTACGCGGCAGATCGTCCGGGCAGGCACCTCACGCGCCAACAGCTCCACGAGATCCACCGGTGGGCCGAGGTTCGCGATGCCCGTGACGAGGTCGTCCACGATCTCCTGCACGATCGGCCGGAGGGTCTCGATTCGCTTGATGGCGAAGTAGCGCGTGAAGACGCGACGCAGCCTGCCGTGCTCGGGCGGGTCCATCATGATGAAGGTCCGGCCCGACGTCTCCAGCGCCGCACGCCCCGGACTCGGATAGGGGAAGTCCTCGTTGGTCCGGTCGGCGCTGATCCGCGGATCGCTCAGCAACGAGCGCGCCTCCTCGTAACCGGTCACGAGCCAGGCCACCCGACCGTCCCAGAGCCTGACCCTTGCCAGCCCCCCGGCGTCTCGTACCCGCCGATATCCCGACGGGGGATCGAGCGGCGACTCCCTCGTCATCGGGAAGTCAGGAAGCATGGGAACGGGGTCGTCGATCCTCACCGAGGTCCCTCACCTTCGTCGAGCGGCTGATGTGCGGACGACGAGACGTTCGTCGTCGACGAGGTCAGCGGGGCCGCGTAGTGACACGCACTCGGGTGACGTGCCTCGCCACGTACGCTCAGCGCCGGGTCCTCGTCGGCGCAACGCTCGTCGGCCTTCCAGCAGCGCGTGCGGAAGTGGCAGCCCGACGGCAGGTCGTACGGCGTGGGCAGTTCGCCCTGGACCCGGATGCGCGCCTGCTGCCCGCGCAGCCGTGGATCGGAGACGGGTACAGCCGAGAAGAGCGCCTGCGTGTACGGGTGGTTCGCGTACCGGTAGATCTCGTCACGGGACCCTGACTCGACGATCCGGCCGAGATACATGACCGCCACCTGGTCGCAGATGTGGTGCACCACGGACAGGTCGTGAGCGATGAGCAGGTAGGCGACACCGAGTTCTCGTTGCAGCCTGGCGAGCAGGTTGATGATCTGCGCCTGGATGGAGACGTCGAGCGCCGAGACCGGCTCGTCCAGGATCAGGAGGCTCGGGTCGAGCATCAGCGCCCGGGCGATCACGATGCGCTGGCGCTGACCGCCGGAGAACTCGTGCGGGAACCTGTTCAGGTGGTCGGGGCTGAGGCCGACGAGCTCGAGCATCTCCTGCACGCGCACGTTCGACGCTCGACCTTCGTAGCACCCCTGCGCCCGCAGCGGTTCGGTCAGCAGCTGCCTGACGGTGCTGCGGGGGTTCAGCGACGCGTACGGATCCTGGAAGACGAACTGCACCTGCCGGCGAATCGGGCGCAGTCGTCGAGAGTCGTAGCGGGTGATGTCCTCCCCGCGGAAGCTCACCGTTCCCGACGTGGGCTCGATCAGCCGAGCCGCCGTCCGGCCGACGGTCGACTTGCCACAGCCCGACTCCCCCACGAGTCCGAAGGTCTCACCCGCCCGCAGGGTCAGCGAGACGCCGTCCACCGCCTTGACGATAGAGCCGGACCTTCCGGCGGCCGGACGGAAGTGCTTGACCAGGTTGTCGACACGGAGCACGACCTCAGACATCGATCCGGCTCTCCGCGAACGCCTGCACCTCGTCGGTCCAATGGCACCTGGACGTGTGCGACTCGCCGACGTCGACCAGCTCGGGTGGGTCCTCGCGACAGACGGCCCGGTCGCCGGAGAGCTGGCAACGTGGCTGGAACGAGCACCCCTTCGCCGGGTTCAGCGCACTCGGCGGCTGCCCGGGGATCGCAGCGAGGTCGTGACCGTCCTTGCCCGGCCCGCCGATGGCCGGCTTGCTCGCGATCAGACCGACCGTGTACGGATGCCTGGGAGCGTGGAAGATCTGGTCGACGTCACCGCACTCGACGACCTGGCCCGCGTACATGACGACCACCCGGTCGGCGAACTCGGCGATCACGGACAGGTCATGGGTGATCAGGACGAGCGACGCCCGAGTCTCGGCCTTCAGGCGGTGGAGCACCTCGAGCACCTGCGCCTGGATGGTGACGTCCAGTGCGGTCGTCGGCTCGTCGGCGATCAGCACCTGGGGACCGTTGGCGATGGCGATCGCGATACCGACCCGCTGTCGCATGCCGCCGGAGAGCTCGTGCGGGTAGCGCGTGAGTTGTCTGGCCGGGCTCGGCAACCCGACCATGTCCAGCAGCTCGGTCGCCCGCGCCCTGAGGCGCGCACGCGACTGCTGTGGTGAGTGCGCCTTGACGGCCTCGGCGACCTGCTTCCCGATGGGCATGACCGGGTTCAACGACGTCATCGGATCCTGGAAGACCATGCCGATCTGCGCGCCGCGCACCTGGCGCATCTCGCCCGCCGACAGGGTCAGCAGGTCTCGGCCGTCGAGGATCGCCTCTCCTCCGAGGATGCGACCCGGCGGCCGGGGAATCAGACCGAGGACGCTGAGGACCGTCTGGGTCTTCCCCGAGCCGCTCTCCCCGACGACCCCGAGAGTCTCTCCCGGCCGTACGTCGAAGCTCACCCGGTTGAGCACCTTCACCAGACCCTGGTCGGTCGCGTAGGCGACCTCCAACTCCCTGATCGAGAGGCCACCCGCTCGATCAGAGTCCGGCTGCCTCGGATCGTCGACCGCCGCGCCGCAGGTCATCGCTGTTTCCAGGTGTCACGCAAGAGCAGGTAGTTCTGCGAGTTCGCGACGAACCCGTGGACGTTCGCACTGCGGGCCACCGGCACGGTCCGACCGCCGACGACGATCATGGCCTGCCCGTCCATGCCGAGGTTCTGCAGCTCCTTCAGATCGGCCGCGTACGCCGCCTTGTCGGTCTGGGTACGCGCACTCGCCAACAGCCGGTAGAACTCGGGCGCCTGCTCCTGCCACCCGGTGGCGGCACCGAGAGCCTTGCCCCAGGTGTGCGCGATGTAGTCGTAGTCGGTGGGCTTCGGCACGGCACCGCCGAGCGCGATCCCGTACTTCTCCTTCGCGAGGACGGTGTCGGCCCAGGTCGCCAGGTCGACGGTACGGATCTTCATCGTGATGCCCGCCTTGGCGGCCGAGTCCTGGATGACCTGAGCCAGCACCTGGTAGTCGCTGCCGGCGTCGCTGTAGACGTACATCTCTCCGGCGTCGAACCCGTTCGGGTGCCCGGCGTCGGCGAGTAGCTGCTTGGCCTTGGCGATGTTCTGCTCGTCGTAAGACGCGGCGGCGTCGCTGAAGTCCGCCCTGCTGCTCGGCACGGGATTCGACGTCGGGGTGAAGATCCCGGGGAGCACCTTCTTGACCCCCGGGCGGTCGATGGCGTAGCTGAGTGCCTGGCGTACCCGCTTGTCCGACCACGGCTTCTCACGCGTGTTGACGAAGATCTCGTAGTAACCGCCCGGGACCTTGTCGCGCGGGACCTCGAGGGCCGCACCCCCCTTGGTGACCTGGTCGGTCTGCGCGTAGGACACCTCCGCCATCATGTCCACCTGGCCGCTCTGCAACTGCAGGAGAGCGGTGGACTGGTCCGGGATGACCTTGAACGTCACCTTGTCCAGGTAAGGCCGAGCGTCGCGCCAGTACCCGTCGTACTTCTCGAGCACGACCTGGTTGTTCGGGCTCCAGGACACGAACTTGAAGGGCCCGGACCCGATCGGCTCGGCGTTGTAGTCGGCCTTGGGACGTGCCGGTGCGACGAAGACGTCCTCGAGCGTGTTGAAGATCTCGATGTCCGGCTTGCTCAGCGCGAGGACGACGGTCAGCGGGTCCTTCGCCTCGACGGTCTCGACCGCACTCAGCAACGCCGACGTGCGTGACGCGGCCGGGTCCCGCGCCTGCTCGATCGAGAAGACCACGTCCTTGGACGTCAGCTTCGAACCGTCGTGGAACGTGACGCCGTCCTGGAGGTTCAGCGTTGCCGTCAGGCCGTCCTTCGACACGCTCCAGGTCTTGGCGATGGAGGGCTTCAGGGTGAAGTCGACGGGACTCCGTTCGATGAGCCGATCGTAGACGTTGACCAGCACATGGCGGTCGACCACCGAGGAGTACTGCCATGGATGCAGGCTGGTCGGGTCCGCGTTGACGGCTGCCACCAGCTCGCCGCCGGAGACGGGTTTGCCGGGGCCGCTTCCGCCGTTCGACGGCGACGCCGTCCCTCCGCCGGACGAGCAGCCGGTCAACGCCAGTCCGATCGCCAGCGTCACGCAGACGAGTCGTCGTCTGGCTGAGATACCCCTCATGGAAACTCCTTGGGTTCGGGCGAGCTGGAGGTCATACCGACTGCCTCACGAGCTTTCGCGCTCCGGAGGTGAGTTGCCGAGGATCGACCGCGTCCCGCAGCGCATCTCCGATGAGGCTGAGGCTCAGGACGGTGAGGAAGATCGCTCCGCCGGTGAAGATGCTGTAGGTGGGGCTCTGTGCCATGAAGCTCCTGGCCGTCTGCAGCATCCCGCCCCAGGCGGCCGTCGGCGGCTGGACTCCGAGACCGAGATAGCTCAACGAGGCCTCGATGAGCACCGCGGTGGCGAAGGTGAGGGTGAACTGGACGGTGGCGATGGGAACCACGTTGGGCAGGATCGCTCGGCGGATGATGAACAGGTTGGTGGCGCCGAACGATCGTGCGGCGGCGACGAAGTCGCGTTCCCGCAGGCTCAGCACCTCACCACGTATCAGGCGGGTGAACCGGGGAGCCTGGATCACACCGATGGCGATGACGAGGTTGACGGTGCTCGGCCCGGCGACGGCCACCACCGCCAGGGCCAGGATGATCCCGGGGAAGGCGAGTAGTGCATCGGTGAGTCTCATCGAGGCGGCATCCGCCCAGCTGCCGTAGAACCCGCTGAGCAGACCCCAGGGCATCCCGATCAGCAACGAGATCACGCTTGCCAGCACACCGACGGTGAGCGACGTGCGAGCCCCGTACAGGACGCGGCTGAAGATGTCGCGGCCCAACTCGTCAGTGCCGAACCAGTGCGCACCCGAGGGAGGTTGGAGGGGGATGCCGGCGAGCTCTCGCTCGGTGAACGGCGCCAGCAGCGGCGCCATGACGGCCACGAACATGAAGAGGAGGAAGACCACGGTCGCGAACACCGTGACGCGGTCGCGGAGGAACAGCCGGAGTGTTCGCCCCATGAGGAACCGCTGCCCGGTGCTCTGTGTCGCCGATCCCTCAGGCATGGGTGATCCTCGGGTCGATGACGCGATAGGAGATGTCGACGAGAGTGTTGACGACGACGAAGCTCAGTGCCGTGATCAGGACGGCGCCCTGGACGAGGTCGTAGGACCTACTGAGGATCGCCTGCACCATGAGCAGTCCGATGCCGGGCCAGTTGAAGACCTGCTCGACCACGACCAGGCCGCCGACGAGGAGACCGAACTGCATCCCGACGACCGTCACGAAGGGGAGCAGTGCGTTGCGAAGTGCGTGCTGGTACGACACGCGGCGTTCGGTCACGCCCTTGGCCTGGGCGGTACGGATGTAGTCCTGCCCGAGAGCCTCCAACATGCTGGCACGGAGGAAACGGATGAAGATGCCGGCGAGGATGACGCTCACGGCGACGGCTGGCAGCGTCACCGAACGGATGTAGCCGATCGGCGACTCGGCGAAGGGCACGTAGCCTCCGGCCGGGAACCAACCGAGAGCCTGCGAGAACAGCAGCAGGAGCAGGATCCCCAGCCAGAACGACGGGAGGCTGAACCCGACGATCGCCAACGCCCTGCTCACCTGGTCGACGACGGAGCCCGGCCGGACCGCGGACGCCTTGGCCAGCGGGATCGAGATCACGATCGCGAGGACGGTCGCGATCACGGCGAGCTCGAGCGTCCGCAGCAGCGGGCCGCCGAGCAGATCGAGGACCGGTTGACGGCCCTGCGCGTACGCCACCCCCAGGTCGCCGCGCAGGAGCCTGCCGAGCCAGGTCAGGTACTGCTCGAAGAGCGGCCTGTCGAGGCCCATCTCATGCCGGATCGCGGCGCGGGACTCCTTCGACGCGTCCACGCCGAGAGTGATCGCCGCGGGATCTCCAGGAAGCACCCTGAAGAGGAAGAACGTCGTGGTCGCCACGAGCCACATGACCAGAACCGTCTGCCCCGCTCTCAGCAGCAGATAGCGAGGCATTATCGCCGACCCACCCGTACGGCCTCGGGATTCAGGACGCGAGGCACGACTCCCGACCGCTCGAACTCGAGCGCGATCTCGGCCGCGGTGCGACCCAGCTGATCCCTGGCGGCACCGGAGTACCAGGCCACGTGCGGGGTGACGACGACGTCGTCGCGCCGGAGCAGCGAGACGCACCGCGAGACGTCTGGTTCCTCGTCGAGCACGTCGAGGCCCGCGCCGGAGACCAACCCCGCCTCGAGGGCGTGTTCGAGCGCCGGGGTGTCGACCAGTGCGCCTCTGGCCGTGTTGACGATGATCGGGGATCGACGCATCCTGCCGAACGCCTCGGCGTTCAACAGGTGGCGGTTCTCCGGCGTCGAAGGGACATGCAGGCTGATGACGTCGCTGAGCTCGAGGAGCTCGGTCAACGACACCGAACGGGCCGTGACCGCAGCGAACCTCTCGGCCGGCGCCCACGGATCATGGGCGATGACCGACATTCCCAGCGCCGTCACACGGGCGGCCACGGCCGAGCCGATGGCGCCGAGACCGACCAGTCCACAGGTACGACCGCTGAGTCGACCCACCGGGAGATACGAGGCGTCCGCCCAGTCGGACTCGTTCTGGCGGACGAAGTACGTGAGGCGTCTCGCGGCAGCGAGCATCAGCAGCAGCGAGTGGTCGGCGACCTCCTGGATTCCGTAGTCCGTGACGTTCGTGACCATCACGCCTCGTCGGGTCGCCTCGTCGATGTCGATCTTCTCGACGCCGACGCCGGCGCGGACGAGGAGCTCGAGCCGGGGAAGGCGGGCGAGGACCTCCCGGGTCACGGGGCTCCCGCCCACGATCAGCACCTCGGACCCTGCCGCCCTGTCGAAGTCACTGTCGGCGGGCTCTTCGGCAAGGACGCTGTACGACGCTCCCGCCTCGTCGAGGTGCAGCCGTGTCGCGGGAAGGAACGGCGCACCCGCGCTCCAGACGGCGATCATCTCCGCCGCCTGAGGCCATCGAAGCCACACATAGGACGCTGTTCCATGTGGAGGGACTGTAATGACGGCTGACTCGGCACGTCAAGATATGCCTGCAGATACGCGCAGTAGACGCGACCTGACCTGTCGTCTGCGTGACTTGCGTAGGAGCCCAGGCCGTCTACGTGTCGACATGGAACACTTTGCCATGCTCTTGCCAGGGCGCTGTCCGACCGTCTAATCTCCGGTCAACACCCACGAGCAGAACGCGATCGCGCGGCCGGGTCGCCGACTCGATCCGCTGGATTGGAGACCTGATGCCTTCGGCGATCAGCACCGTCGCGCCCGAGGTGGCACCGCGCGGGAGGGCGCTTGCCGACGCCGCGGAGCGACTGATCCCCGGTGGCGTCAACTCGGCGACTCGCTCCATCGGTGTCCCCTACGCGTTCAGCTCAGGAGACGGCGCGAACCTGGTCGATGCCGACGGCCGCAGCTACGTCGACTACCACGCCGCCTTCGGCGCCATCCTGCTCGGCTACCGGTGCGACCTCGTGGACGAGGCCGTCCACCGGGCCGTCCGCGACGCCAAGTTCTTCGGCATCGGAGTGACCGATCTCGAGGTCGAGCTTGCCCGACGGGTCGTCGACGCGATCCCGTCGGCGGAGATGATGATCGCCACCATGAGTGGATCCGAGGCCGTCTCGCAGGCCGTGCGACTGGCCAGAGCCGCCACCGGTCGCCCCCTTCTGGTCAAGTTCCAGGGTGGATTCCACGGTTCGAACGACGCGGTGGCACGCAACGTGATCTCCGCTCCGGAGAAGGCCTACGGCGATGATCCCCTGTCGGCAGGGATCCTCCCGGACGCCTTCCACTCGACGTTGGTGGCCGAGTTCAACGATCTCGAGTCGGTGCGCACCCTGTTCGAGCTGCACCCGGATCGGATCGCGGCTGTCATCCTCGAGCCGATCCCGCACAACGTCGGGGCGTTGCTCCCCACGGCAGCGTTCGTGGAAGGACTGCGAGCACTCACCTCGGACAACGGCGCGCTGCTGGTCTTCGACGAGGTCATCACCGGCTTCCGGCACGCGTTCGGCGGGTACCAGGAGATCTGCGGCGTCCACCCGGACCTGACCACGTTCGGCAAGGGCATGGCCAACGGCTATCCGATCGGAGGTCTCGCCGGTTCGAGGCACCTGATGGAGCGCTTCGACGGCCGCGGTGGCGACGTGCTCCTCGCCGGCACCTTCAACGGCCATCCGGTGGGCGTCGGCGCAGCCATCGCCACCATCGACTACCTCGCCGGGAATCCGAGCTTCTACCAACGGACGTACGAGCTCGGTGACGCGATGCGCAGCGGGCTGCGTGACATCGTCACCGAGCTCGACATCGAGGCCACGGTCGCCGGGTTCGGTGGTGTGTTCTCGCTGTACTTCACGTCCGGCCCGATCCGGGGCTACCGCGACCTGATGTCCAACGACGATGTCGCGTACTCCACCTTCCACCGGCGCATGACCGACGCAGGCTTCCTGATGATTCCGCTCGCTCTCAAGAGGAACCACGTGTCCGGCGCGCACACGCGTGAGCACATCGACGACACGTTGACGGCGGCACGTTCGGTGTTGAAGGGCATGCGCGACGACGGGACCATCGGCGCCGCTCGGCGTTGACCGGCGTTGACCTGTGGGTCATCGCGCAGCCGTACCTCACGCGTCGGGCGGCCAGGCTCCGACCGCACGAGTGACACGGCATCCGGACACAGAACGTCCGCAATGGGCTCTACGGTGGCGCCATGACCGACAGCGACTACCCGTGGGAGCCCCCACTCGCCGGCACCGAGCTCGAGCACCTGATCGGTGCGCTCGACCGCCTGCGCACGACCTTCCGCTGGAAGGCCGACGACCTCGACGCGGCCGGACTGCAGACCCGCATCGGCGCCTCCTCGCTGACCCTCGGCGGCCTGCTCAAGCATCTTGCTGCCGTGGAGGACTACATCTTCACCGCCAAGCTGACCGGGGATCCGATCGGCGCGCCGTGGGACACCACCGACTGGGACGGCAGCAACGACTGGGAGTTCGCCTCCGCCACCGACGACACCCCCGACCAGCTCTACGCGCTCTGGGACGGCGCCGTCGAACGGTCCCGCGCGAGGCTCCACGCGGCCTTGGCCGACGGCGGGCTCGACCAGCTCGTCCACGTCTCCGGGCCCGACGGTCGCCATGCCAGCCTGCGTCGGCTCGTCTGCGACCTGATCGAGGAGTACGGCAGGCACACCGGGCACGCCGACCTGCTCCGCGAGGCGGTCGACGGTCTGGCCGGCGAGGACCCGCCGGCCGGATGGCGCGTGAGCAGGCCGACGGAGCGGAGCACATCACCGAGGACACCGCGTGAGGGGTGATCCTGACGGGATGCACCTGGACTTCACCGGCGACATCTGGCACTGGCGGGGCCCGTCGCCGTACTACTTCGTCTCGGTGCCGGACGAGGAGTGCCTCGACCTGCACGCGGTGTCCAAGGCCGTGACCTACGGCTGGGGGATGATCCCGGTCCGGGCGCGGATCGGTGCCACCGAGTGGGCGACCTCGCTGTTCCCCAAGGACGGGCTGTACGTCCTACCGGTGAAGGATGCGGTGCGCCGGACCGAAGGGCTCGACGAGGGCGATACCGTCACGGTGCGGCTGGTCGTGGACGTCAGTCCCAGGTGAGGCACACCTTGCCGGCCTGGCCCTCGTCGGCGATCCGGTACGCGGTGTTCGCCTCGGCGAGGGGCAGGCGGTGGGTCACGATCTGCTCGGGCCGCACGTCCCAGCGGATCAGGTTCTCGAGAAGCTGCTCCATGTGATGCATCGATGTGACCCACGAGCCGTGCAACCGAATCTGCTTGTGAATCAACAGGTCTGACACCGCGAAGGTGACCGTGCCACCTTCGCCGACGAAGACGCACCGCCCCCACGCTCGCGTGTTGCGCAGCGCGTCCTCGCGTGCATGGGCGCTGCCGGAGCAGTCGACGGCGACCTCACAGCCCAGGCCACCCGTGACGTCGGCGACGGCGTCGTCGAGAGCGCCCGGGTCGACGACCGCGTGGTCGACCAGGTCGAGGCGCTCGGCCAGGGCCACCCGGTCCGCCGACGGGTCCGAGCCGATGATCGTGGACGCGCCGAGCGCCCGCCCGAGCATCGCGGTGGCGAGGCCGACAGGCCCGAGCCCGGTGACCAGCAGCCGGTCCCGTGCCGTCAGGTCGGCCCGCAGCAGGCCCTCGTACGCCGTGCCGAACCCGCAGGAGACGAGCGCACCGTCGACGAAGGTCAGTGGCTCGGGCAACAGGATGCAGGACGCCTCCTCGGCCAGCAGGTAGTCGGCGTGACCGCCGTCACGCTGCCAGCCGTGCGCGGCGCGGAAGGGCGAATGGCAGCCGACCGCGTAGCCGCGGCGACACTCGTCGCACATCCCGCAGCCGGCGATGTGGTAGACGACGACACGGTCGCCCTCGGTCAGGCGACGCGTGCCGGCGCCGAGCGCCACCACCTCCCCGCACGGTTCATGACCCGCGATGACGCCCTGGTACGCCTCGGCGCCGTGCCCGAGATGCTCGCGGTAGATGGCACGGATGTCACTGCCACAGATCGACGAGGCGCGCATGCGCACCAGCACCTGGCCATGGCCCGGTTCGGGGACCGGGACCTCGACGTGCTCGACAGTGCTGTCGCCCGGCAGCCGGACGCCGCGCATCATCGCCGTTCCACCGGTTCGCCCTCGGGACGCTGCCATCGTCATGGTGGTGCTCCTCGTTGCGGTATCGGGTCAGGGCAGCGCGAGGAGCTCTTCCGCGGCGCTGCGGTGGGTGATGAGGCTGTTGAGCAGGCCACCCACGATGCCGGCGCGGGTGGCGGAAGCCTTGCCGGAGCCGAAGGCGATTCCGACCCTCGTCGGGATCCTCGTCAGCTCGTCGAACGACGGCGCGAGAGTGTGCTGTTCGATGCGCGGGTGCATCGGCACGCCGTCACGATCCAGATAGATGCCGGCAATCTCGGCGTGGACACCGACCTCGGCCGCTTGCTGCCGGTCGGCGTCGGTGACCGCGTCGTAGACCGTCGACAACCCCGGCGCCCACGCCCCGACTCCGAGGACAGCGGCGGTGAGCCTGGGGACCATGGCGAAGGCACGGGCGACGTCGGGATTGCGCCGCAGATCGTCTGCCCGTGCCGCGCCGACGATGGGTGCGTAGTAGACGTAGGCCTCGCCGCCGCCGACCTTCGTGACGTCACGGATGCTCTGGATGATGTCGAGGGCATCGGGGCGTGAGACCGCCCCGGTGAGCTGGACCACCGTGCATGCAGGGAAGGCGTCCACGTCCTCGCGGATGCCCAGCAGCGGGCGCGCGGAGGCCAGGCCGATCACGTCATCGGCCGTGGCCACCTCGCCCAGCAGCTCCACCGCCGCCCGGCCGAGCCTGCGCAGCAGGTCCCTGCCACCCTCGTCCGGCACGTCGAGGACGACGACGCGGCCGAGGCCGAACCGCTGCTCCAGCTCCAGACGCAGTCCCGCGTCCTGTTGTCCTGGAAGGCCGACCTCGATGCGGACGATGCCCTCCTCACGCGCCCGCTCGAGCAGCCTGGCCACCCGGAACCGGCTGATCCCGAGCACGTCGGCGATCTCGTTCTTGGACTGCCCGTGCAGGTAGTAGCGGCGCCCCACATTGGTCATCAGCACCGCCTCACTGGTGGTCACCCGGTGCCGCGACCCCATGACGACCGCTCCCTCACAGAACATCTGAACGCTCGTTTGAGCGATCAGCGACGCCGGCTTGACCGCCGATCTCCCAGTCACTTCAATCTACACGTGAGCGGACGCGTGAACACGCTCATACGAGCGTCCACGGCGGACCCGAGGAGGAGACGTGTCAGACCCGATGAAGCCCCTCACCCGGCGGAACCTGCTGCGGGGCGGCGCCGCGCTGGGAGGACTGTGGGCACTGTCGGCCTGCGCGGCCGGCGGGGGCGGTGCGCCGGCGACGGACGCCCCGAGCCTGGGTGGCGGCACCGACGCCTTCCTGAAGAAGATCGGCCCGACGCTGGGCACCACCGACCTCACGGTGCTCGCCTACGCCGCGCCTCAGGCGGACGCCATCAAGGCGATCATCGGCCAGTTCACCGAGCTGACCGGGATCAAGGTCAGGTGGACGAGCCTGGACGAGCAGTCGGCGGTGAACCGGGCGGCCGTCGCCCTCGGGTCGGGCAGCGGCGGGTACGACGTCGTGCAGTCGACATCCGGTCTGGTGCCCACGTATGTCGAGCGGGAGTGGCTCGCCGACATGACGAAGCTGAAGGCGTCCTCCAAGGCCACCGTTCCGGCGTGGGACCCGGCAGCGTACGGGAAGGGCACCACCGCACAGCTCAGCGTGGACGGTCGGCTCTACGCAGCCCCGTCGTTCATCGGGACCCAGATCTTCTTCTATCGCACGGACATCTTCGAGGCGAAGAAGGTCGAGCCGCCCACCACCCTCGGTGAGCTGAGGAAGGCCTGCCGGACCGTACACAGCGACAGCGTCTCGGCGATCGCGCTGCGCAGCGCCCCGAGCCCTTCGCAGCTGATGTTCGTGTGGTCGGCCTGGCTGTACGCGTTCGGCGGTCGCTACTACGACTCCTACCGGGACGGCGCCTACTCCGGCGTCGCCATCGACAGTCCTGAGGCCCTGCAGGCGCTCGAACTGTACATCGACCTGACGCGCCACTACGCGCCCACCGGTTCCACGAACTGGAGCGTCGAGGACGTGACTCGGGCCTTCACCACCGGGCAGGTGGCGATGGTGCAGGAGGGCGCGGTCTTCGGTGACACCTTCAACGATCCCGACGCCTCCCGGGCCGCCGGCAAGGTCGGGACGTTCGCCATCCCGGCCGGACCCGAAGGATCCTTCGTGCCCTACAACGCCCATGGCTGGTCCATCTCGGCGAAGAGCAAGGCCGCCGACGCGGCGTGGCTGTTCACGCAGTGGGCCACGCTCAGCCAGACGCTGACCGCGGCCACCACGGGAAAGGTCGCCTTCTCGACACCGCCGCTGGCGTCCGTCTACGACAGCCCGGCGTACCGGAAGCGGTACGCGTTCGACGACTTCGTCGACTCGGTCAAGGGGACGATCGCGACCGCGAACAAGGGAGGATTCACCCCCTTCGACGACGCGAGCTACCTGCCGCGGACCTCACGGTGGAACACGCTCGGCCAGCGCGTCTCCGAGGAGCTGAGCAAGGCGGTGACGGGCCAGACCTCGGCTGCCAAGGCACTCCAGGCCGCCGCGCGAGCCATGGGCTCTTGACGGCGGTGTCGCGGCACCGACGGTGGCAGCGGGGTTTCATGGCACCGCTGGTCGTGGTCCTGGTGACCACGACCATCCTGCCGATCGGGTACATGGTCGCTCTCGCGCTCGGCGACGAAGATGGCGACCTCGGGATCACGTCGGTACAGGGCGTGGCGAACTTCGGTACCGCCTTGGCAAGCGGCGCACTTTGGCGGTCGGTCGCACTGGCTGTCGAGTTCCTCGTCGGCGCCCTTGCCATCGAGATCGTCCTCGGCGTCTCGGCGGCGCTGCTGCTGGACCGGCTCGTCCCGCGGAACCCCGTGGTGCGGATGCTGTTGCTCTGGCCGGCGGTCCTCCCGCCCATCGCCGTGGCGCTGGTCTTCAAGTACCTGCTGCAAGGTGACATCGGACTGGTGTCGTACTACCTGTCCGCGGTGGGCATCGACCAGGCCTGGCTCACGCAGGCAGAGTCGGCCATGGGCGTCATCATCGCCGTCGACGTCTGGCAGTACACCCCGTTCGTCATCCTGCTCACCCTGGCCGCCCTTGCCGGCTTTCCGCCGGAGCTGCGCGAGGCGGCACACATCGACGGTGCCGGGCCACTCACGGTGATCCGGTACGTCGTGCTGCCCGTCATCGCCCCGGCCATCGTCGCGATCACCCTGCTGCGCTTCATCGACGCGATCCAGGTCTTCCCGACCATCTACGTGCTGACCCGAGGCGGTCCCGGCAGCAGCACCCAGCTGCTCACCTACTTCAACTACCAGGTCTTCTTCGGGGAGCTGCGCTTCGGTCTCGGCGCGGCGATCGCGGTCCTGGTCGTGGTGTTCACCATGGCCTGCGTCGTCATGCTGCTCGCCCTGCAGCGGCGGATGGAGCGCGCCCTGTGAGCAAGCGCCGGAGCACGTCCGGTCCCCCGACGGCAGCCGGTAGGCGCCGTCCGAGAGGACTGTCCGCCGTGGTCGGCTACGCGGTCCTCGTCCTGCTGCTCGGATTCTTCCTGTTGCCCATCGTGTACGCCGTGCTGACCGCCTTCCAGCCGCGGATCGTGAGCAACGAGCCGACACCGCAGTGGATCTTCACGCCGACACTGGAGAGCTTCCGCTCACTCTTCGCCGAGTACTCGTTCACCGGGCCGCTCCTGAACAGCCTGCAGTCGAGTCTGGGATCGGCCGTGCTCGCCCTCGTCATCGCCACGCCGGCTGCCTACGCGCTCAGCCGTTCTCGTTCGTCGGCGGCCGGTCCGATGGGGTTCTGGCTGCTGTGCGCACGCGCCCTTCCCGCCATCGGCCTGAGCATCCCGGCCTACGCCATCTTCAACCGGATCGGCCTCGACGACACCCTGGTGGCGCTGCTCATCGTCTACCTGCCGTACAACGTCGCCCTGGCCACCGTCCTCCTCAAGGTGTTCCTCGACGGCATCCCGCGGGAGATCGACGAGGCCGCCGCCATCGACGGCGCGGGCCCGATGCGAACCCTCTGGTCGGTCATCCTGCCGATCGCCCGGCCGGGTACGGCGTCGGTGGCGATCATGACGTTCCTGTTCTCGTGGAACAACTTCCTCTTCCCCTTGGTCCTCACCGGCAGCCGAGCCGGTACCGTGCCGCTGGCGCTGCAGCAGTTCCTTGGCAGCTACTCGTTGCAGTGGAACCAGATGATGGCCGGGGTCGTGCTCCTCTCCCTGCCTCTCATCCTGCTGGCCGTCGTGTTCGGTAAGTACATGATCGGCGGCCTTTCGGTGGGAAGCATCAAGTGATGTCCTTCGTTCAGAGAGGCGTTTCGACGTGCCGCGTCGCCCCAATGTCCTGATCATCTGCACCGACCAGCACCGCTACGACGTGATCTCCACGCACCCGGGGAGCGTGGCAAGAACACCCAGCCTGCAGCGGCTCGCCGACGAGGGAGCGGTGTTCGACGGCTGCTATTCACCCAGCCCCGTGTGTTCGCCGGCACGGGCGTCCATGCTGACGGGCGAGTACCCGAGCGCCCATGGGCTCTGGGCGAACGGCGTGACGATGCCCGAGCGCACCGACATGATCTCGCGTGAGCTGGCCACCGACGGCTACCGGACCGGGCTGATCGGCAAGCTCCACCTCTCTGCGGCCTACCAGGGCCTGACCGAGCAGCGGGTGGACGACGGCTTCCAGGTCTTCCGGTGGGCGCACGACCCGTTCCACGGTTCGCCGGAGAACGCGTACCACCAGTGGCTCGCCGAAAGGTTCCCCGGGCTCTGGGCCGCCGCGGTCGGTGACGTGGTCACTCCCGACCTGGAGGGCTTCACACACGCCAACACCGCCTTCGACGAGATGCCGACGGAGGCGCACTACTCGACCTGGGTCACCGAGGAGGTGCTGCAGTTCCTCGACGGTCAGCCCGAGGACCAGCCGTTCTTCCTGGTCGCGAACTACTTCGATCCGCACCATCCGTTCGCGGCTCCACCGGAGTATCTCGAGATGTATCCGCCGGGGTCGGTGCCAGGACCGGTGGGCGGACCGGACGAGCTCGCCGCGAAGCCGCCGTTCCAGACCGAGTCGTCGCACACCAGTTATGCGGGCCACGGTCCGGCATTCGCCGACTTCGACCCTGCCGGCATCGACGAGATCCGGCGCACGTACCACGCCATGGTGACGCTGGTCGACGACTGCGTCGGCCGGGTGCTCGACCACCTCGACGAACGTGACCTGGCGCGCGACACCCTGGTGATCTTCACCAGCGACCACGGGGAGATGCTCGGCGACCACGCCATGCTGCTCAAGGGCCCGATGATGTACGACGTCGCGGTGCGGGTTCCGATGGTCGTCCGGTGGCCGGGACACGTGCCGGCAGGCGTCCGCGAGCCAGGCTTCGTCGGCGTCCACGACGTGGCGCGCACCGTGCGGGTGGCGGCCGACGTCGAGCCCTCTCCCAGGGACCAGGGCCTCGACCTCGTCGCGGTCGCACGCGGCGACTGCGCCGCACGGACCTGGGCCCTGTCGCAGTACCGCGACTCCGGCTACGCCAACGAGCCTGAGGTCCACACGACGATGCTGCGCTCCGGCGACCACAAGCTCGTCGTGTGGCACGGACACCCGACCACCGAACGCGAACGAAGCGGCGAGCTCTACGACCTGACCGCCGACCCCGACGAGCTGGTCAACCTCTGGGACGACCCACAGCACCTCACGACGCGGGCCGCGCTACTACACGAACTGGCCGACGTCTCGGTGTCGGTAGAAGGCCGTTCGGCCCCCCGGACGAAGCCCTGGTAGGCAGCCGGATGGATCGTTGGTCACGCCTGGACGGTCAGCCCGTCGACATACTTCCCACCCTCACCGGTCGCCTCCGCCAGCGCGCGTAGCTCGTCGCGCTCGGCGGGGGTGACGGGCGCCTTGTGCTTGGCGAGCGTGGCTAAGAGGTCGTCTACCAGTTCGCCCCACTCACCGCCGGCAGCATGTGAGCGAAGGATGGACAGCTCGTCACCCACCCGGTCCGCGAACCGGTCGGGCAACGCCTTCGCACGCCGCGCAGTCTCCTTCTCATCCATGCTCACTCCTCCGGGTTCTGTCTGACACCACGGCCTCCCGGCAGCGGATAGCCCGTCACGATCCCATCCCTCCGGTGCACCACAGCCACCACATCGACGCCGTCGTGCAGTCCATGGGTGTACCACTTGCCGTTGTTCTGCAGCCGCGGCGTCTCATCCGGTGACTGTGCCACCGACAGGACGCGCTGCACGATCGTCTCGTCGCTCCACGCCTGGGGGAACTCAGTCTTGCCCGGCCTCCCGGTGCCGTACCGGTGACCGCCGCTGGTGCTGTCCGGGTCACCGTCCAGGATGTGCCGGCGGCGCCGGTCCGACAGCGTCAACGATGCTGGCCGCCGGGGATGGTCGCCAACGCCTGATGCCTCCCATCCTGAACGAATGGGAGGCTCGCTGCTCGCTGATGTAGTTGCTGGCGTTCCTGAGCCTCGCGGCAGTCAATCGCCACCCGAGCCCTTCGCCTGCTCGCACGCGGCCACGTAGTCATCCAGCGCGCCCCGCGCCTGCACCAGGTACTCCCGTGCACGGGTCAGCGCGTCGCTGCCAGCCTGCTGCAGTACCTGCGCGGGCGTCTCGGAACCGAGCGCCACGAACCGACCGGCCACGTCACCGGTCTCGGAGTCCAGCTCGGACACCACACCCTCGGGCGTGTCGAGCGCATCCCTCGCCGCCTGCGCCTTGGTCTGCAGATCATCGAGCGCCGACACGTGGCCTCCCCGAGCGGTGATCATCGTCCGCACGCATACTGCCGGACCGGTCACCGGGGGGCCGTACCGGGCTCTCATCGTCTTCTCATGCCGGTTGCCGGACGCTGGTAGACGACCTGACAGAAGGCGACGAGAGGCGAGACGGCAAATGCGCCATGAGCAGACCGCACAAGCAGTCAGGTTCACCTGCTGGCATTGCCAGTACGTCTGGGTCACCGAGTACGACGTCAGGCACGTGGAGGACGACCATGGCCACGGCTGCGACTACTACTCGCTGGGCGGCGTGCCCACCGTCACACCGACCGTCCCTGGCGGGATCGCCTGTCCGAGATGCGGTGCGCTGCGCGTGACCGTGCAGGTGGACAGCCGCCCGCCGGAGTGACGTGGGGAGGATGCGACCGGTCGACGATCGACGGGTCAGCCTTCGACGTCGAGCCGGTAGCCGGCGCCGCGTACAGTACGGACGCTGTGCCGGCCGAACGGTCGGTCGAGCTTGTCGCGCAGGTAGCGGACGTACACGTCGACGATGTTGGATCCGCCGTCATAGGCGAAGTCCCATACGTGCTCGATCAGGTACGTCCGACTGAGCACTTCCCCGGAGCGACGCATCAATTCATGCAGGAGCGCGAACTCCTTGGGCGAGAGCGGTATCTCGGTCATACCCCGTCGCACGACCCGGGTGCTCGGGTCGAGCATGAGATCACCGACCCGGACGATGGGCGGACGTTCCAACGGGTCGCGGCGCGTCAGCGCCCGGATGCGTGCGAACAGCTCGGCCAGCGCGAACGGCTTGGTGACGTAGTCGTCGGCACCTGCGTCCAGGCCACGCACCCGGTCGGGCACGGTGTCGCGGGCGGTGAGCATGAGCACGGGCACCCACCGCTGGGCGGCGCGCATCCGCCGGCACACCTCGAACCCGTCCGGCGGCGGGATCATCGCGTCGAGCACGACGACGTCGTAGTCGTTCTCGAGCACGCTCCACAGAGCACTGTCGCCGTCAGCTGCCGTGTCGACGGCGTAGCCCTCCCTGCGCAATCCACGGACGAGCAGCGAGGCCATGCCGACATCGTCCTCGACGACGAGGACCCTCATGAGGTCCAGACTAGGCGCATCTGGTCGGCGCATGGGGCCAGCCTGGCCGTGCGTCGATGAGAGGATCATGAGGACACGGAGGTGGGAACGTGCGGTTGCTGCCGCGCTCGTTGCGCGCCCGACTCGTGGTGGGGTTCGCCTGCGGCGCGTCCGCAGCGGTGGTGCTCTGCCTCGTCCTGCTCTACGTGCTGCTCGACCGTCAGCTCGGCGCCGCGCTCGACGCCGGCCTCGCCAACCGGGCCACCGACCTCACCGCCACGGCGAACACGGGAGACCTCACCGTCATCCGGCGCGACGCACTGGCGCAGCTCTACGCACCCGACGGCAGCATCGTCGCCAGCTCCACGTCCCTGTCTGGTAGCCGGCTGCTCGACACCGGCCAGGTACGGGCGGTCGATGGCAGGACGTTCCTCACTCGGCGACTCACCTTGGGTCCAGGACAGCAGGCAGAGCCGGTGCGGCTACTGTCGCAACGCCTGCCCGCGGGACGCGTGCTGAGCGTCGCCGCGTCGGCGGAACCGATCGAGGCAGCCCGAGGTCGCCTACTCGTCGTGCTCCTGCTCGCCGCGCCTCTCCTGGTCGGAACCCTGTCCGTGGCCGGCTGGCTCGTCGTCCGCGCAGCGTTGAGGCCCGTCGACGCGCTCACCAGGGAGGCGGCCGCGATCTCCTCGTTCGACGGCCGTCGCCGGCTCCCCGCGATACCCGGCGACGACGAGATCGCCCGGTTGGCCCGCACGCTCGACGACATGTTCACTCGGCTCGACGTCGCCTTCACCAGGGAACGGGCGTTCGTCGACGACGCCAGCCACGAGCTGCGCACGCCCATCGCTGTGCTGCGCGGAGAGATCGAGCTCGCGCTGACCGCCGCCGACGACCGCGAGGAGGTAGAGCGGTCGTTGCGTGCCGCTCTCGGTCAGGCCAACCGGCTGGCCGACGTCGCCGACGACCTGCTACTCCTCGCACGTGCCCAAGCCGGCGCGGTCATGGTCGACCGGCAACCGGTCGACATCCACGACGTGCTCGCCACCGAGGCAACTGCTCTCGAACGGGTCCTCGGACTCCGCATCGACGTCACCGGCGACGCGGCCGTGGTGGACGGCGACGCCGACCGGCTGAACCAGGTGCTGGCCAACGTCACCGGCAACAGCGCTGCGGCCGGCGCAGCGCAGGTACAGGTGCGGGTGACGCGAGGGCGCGACACCGTCACCATCGAGATCGCCGACGACGGCCCGGGCTTCCCGCCCTCACTCATGAGCTCAGCCTTCGAACGATTCGTCCGCGACGACGCCGGCCCCGCACGCCACACCGGCGCCGGGCTCGGCCTTGCCATCGTCCGCGCACTCGTCGCCGCCCATGACGGCGCCGCGCACGTCAGGAACGGCGAGCCGCTCGGCGGTGCCGTCGTCACCCTCACCCTGCCAGCAGCCTGAGCCACGGCGACGCATCGTTGACGGCACTTTGGATCTTAGATCTAATGAGCTCGCTTAGCGGATCCTGCCCGCCCGAGCTGGAGGCACCGTGACGGTCGAGTCCTGGCAGTGGTCGGAGGACGACTGGCGGCGGCCGGTCGCACGGGTGCGGGCAGGTCGACGGCTCGTGCGCACGTGGCCGGACGACGCGCACGTCGCCGTCGCGATCTCGTTCGACTCCGACCACGAGACGTCCGCCCTGCGAGACGGGAACACCCATCCGGGGCGGCTGTCGCAGGGTGAGTACGGCGCGCGGGTCGCCGTACCGAGGATCCTGCGGCTGCTCGAACGCTTCCGCACACCCGCCACGTTCTTCATGCCCGCGGTCTCCGGTCTGCTGCATCCCCACGAGCCGCGCAGCTACGTGGAACACGGCCACGAGGTCGGCGTGCACGGCTGGATCCACGAACGCAACACGCTGCTCAGCGCGGCAGTCGAACGCGAACTCACGGAGCGGAGCCTGGACACGCTCGAACGACTGTCCGGCACGCGGCCCGTCGGCATCCGCACGCCGTCGTGGGAGTTCAGCGACCACACTCTCGACGTGATCAGGCAGCTCGGATTCCGCTACGACTCCTCACTGATGGGCGACGACGAGCCGTACGAGATCATCGCCGACGGCGTGGAGACGGGCATCGTCGAACTCCCCGTCGAGTGGATCCGCGACGACGCGCCGTACCTCATGATGGACCGGTTCGCGGGCATCAGGCCGCACACACCGCCGCGAGCGCTCGGCACGATCTGGCGCGACGAGTTCGACCAGGCGCGTGCGGAACGGGGGATGTTCCAGCTGACCCTGCACCCGCATGTCATCGGGCACAGGTCGCGCATCGTGGTGCTCGAGGAGCTGCTCGACCACATCACCGGACACGACGACGTGTGGCTGGCAACACACCAGCAGGTCGTCGAGCATGTGGCGGCCGACCTGCGATCCGTAGAGTCGGAGGGCACCCCATGACCACCGCCGTTCGAGCCACACCGGGATTGGGAGAGCGTCGACGATCCGTCGTCGCCGGCAGCGTCGGCAACGCGGTCGAGTTCGTCGACTGGAACATCTACGCGACGTTCGCGCCTGTCTTCGCCAGCCAGTTCTTCCCGAACGCGGACAAGACGGCGGCGCTCCTGTCGGCCCTCGCGGTCTTCGCTGTCGGATTCATCATGCGGCCCATCGGCGGCGCGGTCCTCGGGCCGTACGTCGACAAGTTCGGCCGGAAGCGCGGTCTCACCCTGACCGTCGGCATCATGGCCGGTGCGTCCCTGGTGATCGCCCTGTGCCCCGGCTACGCGACCATCGGGATCGCCGCACCCATCATCTTGTGTCTCGCCCGGCTGGCGCAGGGCTTCTCCAACGGAGGAGAGTTCGGCGCCTCGTCCGCGTACCTGGTCGAGACCGCACCGCCGGGCCGGCGCGCGTTCTACGGCTCCTGGCAACAGGTGACCGTCGCCGGAGCGCACATCATCGTGGCCGGCCTCGGATCCGCTCTCACCTTCCTCATCCCGGACGCACAGATGGAGTCCTGGGGATGGCGGATCCCGTTCGCCTTCGGGGCAGTGCTCGGTCTCGTCGGACTGTGGCTGCGGGTGGCGGCGAAGGACAGCGGTGAGTTCCGCGACAAGGAGAAGGCGGCGCAACGCCGTCGGTCGCGGCCGTTGTTCGACGTGCTCAAGTATCACCCGCGGGCGGCACTGCGCGTGGTCGGCATCACGATCGCGGGCACGCTCTTCTACTACGTGTGGATCTCGTACATGCCGGCCTACGTCAACGTCGCCACCGGTATGCCACTCTCGGAAGCCCTGCTGATCAAGACCATCTCGATCACCTGCTTCACCGTGGCCCTCCCGTTCGTTGGCATCCTGTCGGACCGCGTCGGTCGCAAGGTGACGATGTCGGTGTTCGCGGGCGGGTTCCTGGTGTTCTCGTGGCCCGCATTCGCGTTGCTGCGCAACGACTTCTGGACGATCCTCGGCATCGAGCTCGTCGGCATGTTGTTCCTGCTCGGCTACTCGGCCAACTGCGCGGCGATCATGTCCGAGCAGTTCCCCGCCGCGGTGCGCGGCACCGGGATCGCCTTGCCGTACGCGCTCGCGGTCGCGTTGTTCGGTGGCACCGCGCCGTACATCACCACGTGGTTGCAGGCGAACGAGCTGGCCGCCTGGACACCGCTGTACCTCGGTGTGGCCGCCGCGATCGGGCTCGTCGTGTACCTGACGATGCCGGAGACCAAGGACAAACCGTTGGACTAGGGTGTGTCTGATGTCTGCCCGACATGTGGTGGTGACCGGCGCAGCGAGTGGAATCGGTGCCGCGGTGTGTGAGTCGTTCAGGCTCGATGGCGACCGCGTGACCGCCGTCGATCTACGTGAGCCGCGGAACCACGTCGGCGAGTTCGTCCAGGGCGACCTGGCTGACGCCGCGTTCGCTGGTGGTGTCGTGTCTACCGCGTGGGAACGCCAGGGGCCGGTCGACCTCGTCGTCGCGGCCGCCGGCATCTATCCGGCGACACCGTTCGTCGAGATGACCGCCGAGGTATGGGATCGGGTGCAGGCGGTCAACGTCCGCGCGCCGATGCTGCTCGTCAAGGAGCTCGGTCGACTGGTGGCAGGGGCAGGTCGTACCGCTTGCGCCGTGCTGATCTCGTCCGGCGCGGCCAACAGGGCACGGCCCGGTGCTGCCCACTACTGCGCGTCGAAAGCGGCCCTGGAGATGCTGACCCGGGCCGCGGCACTCGAGCTCGGCCAGCACGGCATTCGGGTGAACGCGGTGAGTCCCGGGTTCGTCGACGTGGCGAGCCAGGTCAATCCCGTCACCGAGGACTACGCGACCAGGGTCTCCGTGAACCCGCTCGGTCGGCGAGGTCAGCCGGCGGACATCGTCCGTGCGATCCGCTGGCTCGCGTCGTCCGACGCGTCGTGGATCACCGGGACGACGGTCCGCGTCGACGGCGGCGCGAGCGCTGGCAACCTGCAGCTTCCGTTGCACTGGGCCGACGCGACCGAGGTACAGACCGGGAACGAGGCGCCGTTGTGACCGTACGGGCGTACACGGTGATCGGCGGTGGCGCCATCGGTGGAACCCTGGCGAGCGCACTGGTGACCGCGGGGCATCCCGTCGTGGTCGTCGATGTCGACGATGACCATGTGGCCAGCATCTCGCGGAACGGCCTGGTGATCCGATCACCCGACGGTACGGAGCGCGGCGCCCGGCTGTCCGCGTACACCCCTGCACAGGCCGACGGCCTGGAGTTGCGGTTCGAGCGTGTCCTGCTCGCGGTCAAGGGCCCGGGTGCGACCGCCCAGGCCGCCGACTGGCTCGCCCCGAGGCTCGCGCCCGACGGGTTCGTCGTATCGGTCCAGAACGGCCTGCACGAGCCGGTGATCGCCGCACGGGTGGGGCAGGAACGTACGGTCGGAGCGTTCGTCGACTTCTTCGCCGACGTGACGGAGCCCGGCGTGATCGCCGACGGCGGGGCGGGTTCGCTCGTCGTGGGCGAACTCGACGGCACACCGTCCGTGCGAGTCGACACCCTTGCGGAGGATCTGAGTGCCTGGGGCCCCGCCGCCGTCACGGACAACGTCATGGGCTTCCTGTGGTCGAAGCTCGGATTCGGTGCCATGCTCGCCGCCACCGCGCTGGCCGACGCACCGATGGCGGATCTGATCGACCGGCACCGAGACGTGATGGCACGGCTCGCGCGTGACGTCTACCGGGTCGCCGCGACGGTGCCCGTTCGGCTCGAACCGTTCGACGGGTACCAGCCGCATGCGTTCGTCGACGGAGCCGAGCCCGACGTACGCGCTGCCGGCTTCGACCGGCTCGTCACCTGGCTCGCCGGTCAGAGCAAGACCAGAAGCGGCGTGTGGCGGGACATCGCCGTCCGGCGTCGACCGAGCGAGGCGACCGACCGCCAGGAGGAGTTGGTCGCTATGGGCGAACGCGCGGGAGTAGCGACTCCGCACCTCGCGCTCCTCGCGAGTACGTTGCGACAGCTGGAATCGGGCGACCGTGCCATGTCCGAGGACAACCTGCGGATCCTGGAGGACGCCACGTGCTCGTGAGGCACGGCGGCCGTCAGGCCAGCGTTTCGTCCCTCGCCCGCGTGTAGCGGTAGAAGGCCTCGGCGGACTTGCGCACGTGGCTACGACACTCGTTCTCCGCGCGTACCGGGTCGCCCGCCGCGATCGCGTCGATGATGTCGGCGTGCTCGTGCAATGCGGTGGTCAACCGGCCGGGCACGCCACCAGATCGCCGGCGGTCGCGACGGCCTCATGCTCGGCGAGCAGGTCGCGTAGCCGTGCCGCGAACTCGTGCTCTTGCTGTCCGGCGGCGCTACGACCGGCGATCCCGTCGATGACCTCCCGCAGCTCGTAGATCTCCCGCATGTCCCGCGCGGTCACCTCGGACACGAAGTACCCGCGGTGCGGAACGGCGGTCAGGAACCCCTCCTGCTCGAGCACGGCGAGCGCTGCCTTCAACGGAGTGGCGGACAGCCCGAGGCGCTCGCTCAGTGGCTGCGTCGCCACCTTGGCACCCGGCCGCAAGTCGGCCGTTGAGGATCTCTTCCCTGATGGCCGCGTACGCGCTCTTCACGTGGGTCTGTCGTAGAATTGTCATCTGTCCCCTTCCGAGGACAGTGTGCACCGCCGAGTGGCTCGGGTCAGCTCGGCCACACCGCGGACCGGAGGCGCGCCCCACCACTACCGCCGAGAGCGTGTGGTCCGCCGGCGGTTCGGGTAGGTGATCAGAACGCCAACAGGTCGGAACGGAAGGGGTTACCCACCATGCCGACAGTTGAGGAGTCTATCGACGTCGAGGTCCCGGTCGGTGCGGCCTACGATCGGTGGACCCAGTTCGAGTCGTTCCCTCGGTTCATGGTCGGCGTCGACTCGATCGTGCGGACCGACGACACGCATCTGCACTGGGTGATCACGCTCGCGGGTGTGACCCGCGAGTTCAATGCGGAGATCACCGAGCAGCGCCCGGACGAGCGGATCGCCTGGATGTCCCGCGGTGGCACCAGCAGCCACGCCGGCGTGGTCACGTTTCACAGGCTCGGCGAGGGCTCGTCCCGGGTTACGGTCGAGCTGAGTTGGTCGCCGGAGGATCTCGTGGAGCATGCCGGCTCGGTCGTCGGCGCCGACGACCTGCTGGTCAGAGTCGATCTCAACCGGTTCAAGTCACTGGTCGAGGACGAGCATGGTGCGCACGGCCGACGTCAGGTTTAGGCCGTACACCTGTGGGGAGAACGTCCTCATCGGCTCGTGCGGAGTGCCATGGACACGCGGATCAGCCTGGACGTGGACGGGGAGCGGCACAAGCTCGCAGTCGACGTCCGCGCGACGCTGATCGACACGCTGCGCGAACGGCTCGGCGTGACGTCGCCGAAGAAGCGTTGCGACCACGGCCAGTGCGGCAGCTGCACAGTGTTGGTGGATTCCGGCCAGATCTGCTCCACCGTCGGCATGCTCGACAAGGTCACCGCCGGATGGCCGAGTCACGCGACGAGAGACCTCGCGGCCACCGCCGCGCTTGACGACGACGAGATCAGGGAGCGGATGAGCGGCAACCTGTGCCGCTGCGGTGCGTACGTCACCATCGTGGCGACGATCAGGGAGGTTGCCCGATGAGACCTCTCGCGTACGAGCGAGCCAGCGACCCGACGCGTGCCGTGGCCGCCGTGGCGGCGAACCCGGGAGCGATGTTCCTCGGCTCGAGCACGGCGAGTTCGCCTTCAAGTCCTGGGCCGTAGTCGGTGGCAGCGCGGCCGTCGAGGTGTAAACCGGTGCAGCGTGGGAACGCAGTAGTCATGGACGTTCATCGGACCGGCGAGTCGTACTGGGTCGAGACGACGGAGGCCACGGCCTACCCTCCGCTCGACGGCCACCTGAGCGTCGACGTGGCGATGATCGGTGGCGGAGTGGCCGGGTTGTGCACCGCCTGGGAGCTGGTCTCGGCCGGCCGCTCGGTCGCCGTGCTCGAGGCCGACCGCATCGCGTCGGGGGTCACCGGCCACACCACGGCGAAGTTGTCGGCGCTGCAGACGTTCACGTACGACCGACTGCGCAGGTCTGCGGGTGCGGACACAGCACGCTGGTACGCGCGCACCCAGCAGGACGCGATCGACCGCGTCGAGCTGACGGCAGAATCCCTCGGCGTCGACTGCGACTTCGAGCGCGCCGCCGCGTACACCTACGTGGAGTCGCCGGACGGCGTCGACCAAGCGCGCGCCGAGGCCGACGCGGCACGCGACGCTGGCCTCTCCGCGTCACTCGTCACCGACACTCCGTTGCCGTACGACGTGGCCGGAGCGGTCAAGGTCGAGAACCAGGCGCAGTTCCATCCGAGGCGGTACCTGCTCGCGGTAGCCGAGGGGATCGTGGAGCGTCGTGGAGTGATCCATGAACGCACCCGTGTCGTCGACCTCGACGAGGGTGAACCCTGCGAGCTCACCACCGATACCGGCGCCACCGTCACCGCGCGCGACGTCGTCGTCGCCACGCACTACCCGATCTTCGATCGCGCGCTGCTCTTCGCTCGGCTCGTACCGCACCGCGAGGTCGTGGTCGCCGGCCCGCTTCCGGAGGACCGGGCACCGGACGGCATGTACATCACGCCTGAGCACGGCAAGCGGTCGGTACGCACCGCGCCGTATCGACCAGGACAGCGACTGCTCATCGTCACCGGCGAGTCGTTCACTCCGGGCGAGGCCGACGTGACCGAGAGGTACGAGCGACTAGAGTCGTGGACCAGGGAACGGTTCGCGCTGAAGGAGATCACGCACCGCTGGGCCGCACAGGACAATCAGCCGACCGACGGCCTGCCGTACATCGGCCTGCTCCACGCCGCCGCGAAGCATGCCTACGTCGCCACCGGCTTCGGCGGCTGGGGCCTCACCAACGGGGTGGTGAGCGGCCTGCTGCTCGCGGCTCTGATCACCGACCAGGTGGCGCAGCCGCCGTGGGCGGACATCTACGATCCGCGCCGGCTTCATCCGCTGCGAGAGGCGGGCGCCGCGGTGACGGCCCAGGCCAAGGTGGCCAGGCACCTCGTCGGGGACAGGCTGCGACCGACGCATGTGGACTCCGTCGAGGACGTCGACCCGGGATCCGGCGCGATCGTGCGCCTGCGGGGAGAACGCTGCGCGGTCTACCGCGACGGCGCCGGCGCCGCACACGCGGTGTCCGCGACATGCACGCACCTCGGCTGCGTCGTCGCGTTCAACGACGCCGAGACGTCGTGGGACTGCCCATGCCACGGGTCACGGTTCGGTGTGGACGGCGCCGTGCTGAACGGCCCGGCCACCCGGCCGCTGGAAGGACGCGACACGTGAGCCGGGAAGGCGGGCCGCTCCCCCGGGCGCGCGGCCCGCTGTCCGGGGCCGTGCTCGACGCGTTGCGCGGCGTCCCAGGTCACACCTCGTTCGCCGACATTCCCGTTCCCACGGATGCGTACGGCGACGACGTCCAACTGACCCTCTACCTCAGCTACGAGCTGAGCTACCGCGGCTTCGACGATGTCGACCCCGAGTGGGAGTGGGACGCGGGCCTACTCGGCCTGCGCGGCGCGCTCGAACGACGCTTCCTGCGTGCCCTGCGCGAGGACGCCCCCCGCCACGACGACGTCGCCTCTGCCCTCGACGAACTGCTCGTCGAGCCGATCGACGCGGCCGGTGTCTCGCACTTCCTGCGCGACGACGGCGAGTGGTGGCACATGCGCGAGTACGCCGCGCACCGGTCGATCTACCACCTGAAGGAGGCCGACCCGTACGCCTGGGTAATCCCGCGTATCGACGGGCAGGCCAAAGCGGCCCTCGTCGCCGTCGAGTACGACGAGTTCGGCGGCGGACGCGGCGAACGCGTCCACTCGCGGCTCTTTGCGGACCTGATGGACGGCATGGGCCTCGACCACACCTACGGCGGCTACCTCGACACGGCACCCGCCCAGATGCTCGCGATCGTGAACGTCATCTCGCTGTTCGGACTCCACCGGTCGCTGCGCGGTGCCCTCGTCGGCCACTTCGCGACGGTCGAGATCACCTCAGGACCGGCCGCCCGCCGCCTGGTGCAGGCACTCGAACGACTCGCCGCCCACCCCGCGTGCCTCCACTACTACACCGAGCACATCGAGGCCGATGCCGTCCACGAGCAGGTGCTGCGTCACGACGTCATCGCCGACCTGGTCCGGCACGAACCGCACCTCGCGTCCGACGTCGTCTTCGGCATCGGCGCCGCCACCCTCACCGAGGACCGCTTCGCCGACTACACGCTGACTGCATGGCGGGCCGGGCGCACCTCGATGCGCGAGACGCTACCCGCGCCCTAACGGTGCTCCTCGGACGGCGCACCGTCTCGCACACGCTTGCGGTGGCTGGTGTCGCACAGAGGGAAGCGGTGGCTGCGACGGCACGTGCACAGGGCGACTTGGAACCTGTCGCACCGCATCACACCGCCATCGTCGAGCACCACCTCAACTGGTCCCTCGACCAGCACAGGGCCGCCCGGCACCACCCGTACTCTGCGGACGTCCTCGTGTCGTCGCTCACTGTCCTGCATGCACAACACGTACCGCCGGCGGGGTGTCGTAAACACGGCACTACGGGATTCCCGGCTACCACTTGCCCGGGCCGAGATTCAGCGCTCCTGGGTCCGGTCGCTCGGTAGTTGGTGGACCGACTCGACGATATGCGCAGCGATCTGCCGTACCTTCACGTTGTTGTTCTGTGAGGTGGTGGACAGAAACGCGAACGCTGCCTCGGGCGAGCACCGGTTCTGCGCCATGACGATCCCGATCGCATGATCGATCGTGGCTCGGCTCGTCAGTGCCTGATTGAGCTGACCGATCAGCTCGTCCTGGCCGGCGAAACGCGTGGCAGCAGTGACCATCACTGCGACCTCGTTCGCGAACACCCTGGTGGCCAGGAGTTCGCCGTCGGTATATCGGCGGGCCGGCGAGCGGTACATATTCAACACACCGGAGGTATGCGCTTCGTGCTGAAGAGGCAGGAACAGCATCGCGTGGACGTCGAACCGGTCGAGCGCCTGCTTGCCGAACCGCGGCCACCGCCGCTCACCGGCCAGGTCGGGCAACCGCACCACGACACCGTCTCGCAGGCAGGTCAACGATGGGCCCTCGTCGAGATCGTACTGGAGCTGATCGATCTCGAAGGCCAACTGACCGCTACCGGCGATCGTCTTCGCCCGGCAGGTTCGTCGCTTGCAGCGATCGTCACACTGCACGCCGTCGCCTCCGGCAGCGCGTCGGCAGCGAGCATCGCCACCCGCTCCAGCAACCGGTTCACGTCCATGGGCTGCTCGGTGAGCAGCAGTTCGGCCACCTTGGGCACCGCGGCCAGCACGTCAATGCGTCGTCACCGGTCCGCTCCGCGCCCATGGCACCGCCCACGTCTTCCACCAGGCCGGCGACAAGGGCCGGATCACCCGTGCGGGACAGTACCAGCGGTCGACCGGGTCCGGCCGCTGGTCGCCGACGGAGGACGCCAGCATCGCCTCCTCGAGCTCCGGTGGTCGCGGCAGGCTGCCGGTATGGGTGGTGCGAACGCGATCGACACTTCGCTGCTCTTCCTCGACTTCAGCCGGAACCACAGCAGACGCTGGTGCAGCATGAACGGCTGCGGGGCACGCGCCAAGATGCGCCGCTACCGCGCCGGGCGTTCGCGCTGATCGAGGTACCCGGTCTGCGCGACGGTGTGCCACCCGATGCCTGCGTCTGCGATTCGCTGCGGGCGGCATGGGGCGGCAGCCACGACCGTGTCATCGGCCGCTGCGAGCGTTTGATCGCGCGCGAGTGGGGAACGAGACAAGCATGGCGGATGCGACCGCGTACGTGTCGGCCGAGGCGTCGCTGACGGAGCTTGCGGGGGGGCGGCGCAACTGTGCCGCGGCCGCGAGCCGTATGAGAACGCCACGCAGGCGGTCCTCGGCGAGGGGGCGAGCGACACCGCCATTCTCCTGCTCGGTGAGCAGCCGGGCGACCGGGAGGATGAGCAGGGCAAGCCGTTCGTGGGGCCGGCGGGTGGGTTGCTGGAGAAGGCGCTCGGCGAGGCGGGCATCGAGCCGGCGCGGACGTACCGCACCAACGTCGTCAAGCATTTCAAGTACGGCGAGGTCCGCGGCAAGCGGCGGATCCACGAGACGCCGAACCGCACCGAGATCCGGGAGTGCCGTCCATGGCTGCTGGCCGAGATGGCGCTCCTGCGTCCCACGGTGCTGGTGTGTCTCGGCGCGACCGCGGCGAAGGCGATCTTCGGTCCGTCGTTCCGCGTCACCAAGGACGTGGCATCCCGCTGGACTGCCCGGAACTGGCGCACGACGACGACCGGGCCGAGCGCGGGGTGGCGACGCCTGACGTCGTCGTCAGGTCGATGACCACGGCATGGAAGCCGGAGCAATACGCCGACACCTACCGCGAGAAGGTCGACAAGCTGATCAGGGCGAAGCGCAGGGGTAGGGAGGTCATCGAGGAGAACGAGCCGCCGGAGTCGACCAATGTCGTGAACCTCATTGGACGCGCTGCAGGAGAGCGTCGCGCAGGCGAGGAAGACCAAGGACGGCAAGTCCTCCGGCTCCTCGACGTCGACGGGTCCGGGAAGGCCGCCAAGAAGGGCACCTCGCGCAAGCAACGGAAGAAGGCTTCGTGACGCCCGCGCTCTCCCCGACATGCTCCTGGTGCGTGCGGGGCTGGGACCACTGCCACGGCCCGCTCATCCGCCACGACGACGGCGAGCTCGAGTGCATGGTCGACGTCCGTTGCGCCCGCACCGAGGACGCACACGACATCGTCGTCTCCTGCACCGTCGTCGCCGGCTGCGGATGTGCCTAGGCCGATGCCGGAGCTCCCCGACGTCGAGGGCTTCCGCCGCGTCGCGGCACGGGCCGCGGGACGACGTTGTCGTGGTGACGGACATCGGCGTGCTCCGAGACACGACGGGCGCCCGCCTGCGCCGAGCCCTGCCGGGGGGCGGTGCTCGGCACCCCGCAACGGCACGGCAAGTGGCTCGGCGTCCCGCTGCGCGACGCCGGCAGGCGCCACCGCAAGGACCAACCCACGGTCGCCTACCACTTCGGCATGACCGGCTCCCTCGCCTGGTGCACCGCCGACGAGGATCGTCACCGCCACGACCGCGTCATCCTGGTGACGGACAGGGGAGAGCTGCGCTACCGCGACATGCGCAAGCTGACCGGTATCAGGCTGCTCGCCGACGACACCGCATGGGCCGACCTGGTGGAAGGCCTCGGTCCCGACGCCGCCGGAATGTCCCGCCGCGACCTCGCCGACCTGCTCTCCGGCCGTCGCGGCCGCATCAAGTCCGCACTGATGGACCAGACGGTGGTCACCGGCCTGGGCAACCTCACGGTCGACGAGATCCACTGGCGCGCGTGCATCGACCCGCGGGCGCCGGTCGGCGAGCTCAGTGAGCACGCTGTGGCGCGGATCCACCGCCGGACGGGCGAGGTGCTCCACTCCGCCTCCAGGGTCGGCCACGTCTCCGGCCACCGCTCCTGGCTCACCGGCCGCCGCGACGACCCCGACGGCGGTCGCTGCCCGCGTTGCGGCACGCCACTGCAGCGCGGGCAGGTCGGTGGGCGTACCACCCTGCCAGTCCGTCTAGACGGTGGTCGTCGGATGTGTGAAGGGCACCGTCACCACACCATGACGTGGTGACGGTGCCCTTCACACCGTGCGCGTTGCCGGCCGCTGCCCGCGTCAGTCGCGGGGGACCTCGCCGCGCCAGCCGCCGGCGCCGCCCTTGTCCTCGACCAGGCTCTTGAAGCGCTTGAGGTCGGCCTTGACCTGCAGGTCGTCGGCCTTGACCGCCGCGCCGGCCTTCTCCACAAGGCCCTCGGGAGACCAGCTCATCTGGACCATGACCCGCGACGAGCTGTCGCTCAGCCTGTGGAACGTGACGACTCCCGCGTGGCCGGCGCCCTCGGTGGACGTCCAGGCGATCCGCTCGTCCGGGTGCTGCTCGGTGATCTCCGCGTCGAACTCGCGCGTCCGGCCCGCGACCGAGATCACCCAGTGCAGGTGCGTGTCGTCGGTCTGGGTGATCGAGTCGACGCCCTCCATGAACTCGGGGAAGGACTCGAACTGGGTCCACTGGTTGTACGCGGCGCTCACCGGTACGTCGACCTCGATTGACTCCTCGACTGTTGGCATCGTCGACAGCTCCTTCCGTCTCGGTGTGTGGTTCACCGCCTACCCGCTCGTGCCGGAACGACACCAACTCCGGGTACGCCATCTCCTCACCGCCGGCGGATCGGCTGATCTGTCGGTCGGTGGTTACCCGACCCTCCGCACGGGTAGGCGCCCTGCCATGAATGCACTCACGAGACTCCGTCGACGCGTGGCCGAACTGTTCGAAGGGAAGGCGGCGGCGCGTCGCGGCACGGAGGCCGATGTGGAGCACGACGACCACCAGGCGCTGCGTCGCCGGACCGGCGGTGTGAGCGGCACGGCCGACGAGTCGACGACGGGGACCGGGAAGAACGAGACCTTCGTCGGGCGCGTCGCGGGCGAGGATCCCGCTGACCAGGAGACCGGCGCCGAACGCCGCGCACGGCTCCGCGACCACACGAAGGACGAGGACAGGTAGGCGTGAACGACGGTGGACCTGACTTTCCTCCAACCCGTGTACGCGGACGGCGGGCCGTATGCGAGCGTCGTCCTCGAGACCGGCCGCGGGGCCCAGGACGCCGGCCACGCGATCGCATTTGCGCTGGCGAGGACTGCGGGACGAGCTCGTCGCGGAAGGCGCGGACCAGGCCACTCTCGCCGCACTGGACGACGTCGTCGGCGCCCGTCCGGCATCGGTGGTGAGCAGGGCCAGGTCGTCGTCGCCAACTCGCGACGCGTCCTGCTGGCCGAGCGCCTCGTCACGCATCGCGGACAGGGCGCCAGCTGGGGATGGCTGCCCGACGTGATACCTCTGCTGCGCGGCATGGCGCCCCGGGTTCCGCACCTCGTGATTCGTATGGACAGGGCAGGCGCCGACATCGATGTACACGGTCCTACCGACGACACGGTGGTCCAGGTCGACGGCGACGAGCACCCGCTCCACAAGACGCGCGGAGGCGGTCTCGCGCACCGCAGGATCCACCAGCGCGTGGACGACACCGCCCAGCACAACGCGAAGGTGGTGGCCGAGCGCGTCGACGCACTCGCCAGGCGCAGCCACACGCGGCTGATCGTCGTCACCGGTGGACCGCAGGCCGTGTCGAGCCTGCGCGACGAGCTGCCGAAGGCCAGCACCGAGCTCGCGGTGGAGCTGGAGTCCGGCGGCCGCCACGGCAATGGCGGCGAGACCGACCGGCAGGTGACCGACGTGCTCGAGGCGCACGTCCGCGAGTCCGAGGCGGAGCTCCTCGAATCGTTCCGTGCGGAGCTCGGCCGGCACAGCAACGCGGTCGCCGGCCTCGACGCCACAGTCGACCGGTTGCGGCAGGCGCGCGTCGACACGGTCCTCGTCGAGGACCCCGCAACGGAGACGCCACTGTGTGGACAGGACCTGACCCGTTGACACTGGGACGCGACAACGCCGACCTCGACACCGTCGACCAGGCCGACCGGCGCGAGGCCCCGGCCCTGTCGGCCGTCGTCCGCGCGGCCACCGCGACGGACGCGAACCTCGTCCTGACCGAACCGGGTGCCACCGGCCACCGCGACGGCATCGGCGCGCTTCTCCGATACTCCTACTGACCGGCCACCGCGGTCCGTCGGTTCCCTGCGCAACGAGGAACCGTTCCACCACTGACGTCGGGCGCGGTCAACCCCCGATACCGGTCATGGCGTGCGACGTGCCGACGGGCTTCGACTCCGGTGAGCCGCGCTGCCGCAGGTAGATGCTGAACGCCGCCATCGAGGCGACCGCGAGGAACTCCGACTGCCAGTTCTGCAGCGTCCTGTTCCAGAACTCCGTCGAGGCGACGTAGGCGACCCACGTGACCGGGTCCTGGTACGACGCCAGCTGGTCGGCGTTGTAGGCGGCGCGTCCGGCGACGGACTGGCCCACCCAGGACAGCAGGAAGACCACGCCCATCACGATGCCGAGCGAACGTGAGAACACGGCACGACGCCACCCGCCCGCCGCCGCCCATCGCGGAGACTCGGCGGTGGCGTACGCGCCGACGCGCTGCTCCTCGTCGGTCTCGCGGCCTTCCTTGCCCGGTGGCTTCGACTCCGGCGAGCCGCGCTGGACCAGCCACACGGTGACGAAGACGTAGAGGTAGAACTGCAGGAACTCCGACTGCCAGTTCTCCGCGATGTCCACCGCGAACGACGACGAGGTGAGGTACTGCAGCAGCGAGACCGTCGCACCGGCCGAGGCGAGCTGCTCGTCGTTGTGCATCGACCACCCGGAGATCGCCTGGCCGACCAGGGCGAGCACGAGCGCGACGAGGAAGAACAGGGTCAGGGCATTGTCCCGCAGGAACCCACGCATGAGCGTCACCTTCCCAGCAGCCCGATGACGAAGACGTACGCGAGTCCGGCGACGATGACCGCCAGGACCGTGACGAAGACGGTGCGCATGTCAGGCCTCGACCTCGCACTCGTACGGTCCCTCGGCCCTCGGTCGGCAGCCGGCCGCGGTCACCCGCCACGCCGCGCCGTACCTGGCGAGGAACAGGGTGTCCCCCGAGGTCTTCACCTGCGCGCGGTCGCCCCACACCGCGACCGCGGAGATCGTGGCGTCGCCGTCGAGCGAGCGCTGGGCGAGCTCGTCCGCGCAGGTACCGCCGCCCGCGGTGAGGTCGTCGACCACCTTCTGCGCGAACACCTCACACGCGCGTGCGCCGTCCTGCATCCGCACCGCTCCGAGGAACGCCTGAGCGGACTCGCGTACCGCCGCGGCATCGACGGACTGACCACACCCCGCGCACAGGACGGCCACGGCGACCACCACGACACCCCGCCGGACAGCAGCCATTTCCACTCCTTCCCCCGGCGGCAGGAACGTCGCGGTGTCGCCCGCCGTGACGTCTCAACCAGAGGGCGGGATGTTCCAGGCGTCGATCACCGGCCGGTCGTGCTCGGCGCCGAGGAACGACATCGTGCCGGTGCCGAGACGGAAGAATCGGCCGGCGTCCGGTGGCAGGCCGAGCCAGCACGCGGTGAGCACCCGCAGCACGTGACCGTGCGCGACGATCGCCACGTCCTCCTCGTTCAGAAAGGGACGTACTCGTTCCAGCACGGCGTCGACCCGAGCACCGACCTGCTCGACGGACTCGCCCGGGTGGTCGTCGTCGCCCGGCGGTACGCCGTCGCGCCACAGGTACCAGTCGGGAGAGTCCACTGTGGCTCGTCGCCGAAGACGAACCGGCTCAGCAGCAGACGGTCGTCGCGGATGACGACGGCGTACGCGGCGACGCGGGTCCTGCGCGTCTCCTCGGACCTGATGCTCATGTCCGTCCATTTTGCCGCACCCGTCGCGGCGCGGACGAATCCACCCGCCGGTGGCATACGCGACGGGCAGGGTGAAGACTCTGTGTCGTGGCACGCAGTGACGTCCCCCTGGGATCGGGCTTCGGCAACGGCGACGTGTCGTTCTGGTACCGCGAGGTCGGCCTGCCCGGCAGGGGCACGACGTTGCCCGGCGCGCGGCACGTCGACGTGTGCGTGGTCGGCGGCGGCTACACCGGCCTCTGGACCGCGTACTACCTCAAACGGGCCGAGCCCGACCTGCGGATCGCCGTGTGCGAGCAGGAGTTCGCGGGCTTCGGTGCGTCCGGACGCAACGGCGGGTGGCTCGTGGGTGAGCTGGCCGGGTCGCACCGGCGGTACGCGGCGCGGCACGGGCGCGACGCGACGGTTGTCTTGCAGCGGGCGATGGACGACAGCGTCGCCGAGGTGATCGCCGTCGCCGCCGCCGAGGGCATCGACGCGGACGTCGTCAGGGGTGGCATGCTCGGCGTCGCTACCAACGCCGCGCAGCGTCGCAGGCTCGACGCCGAGCTCGCCGAGTCACGCGAGTGGGGGTCAGGCGAGGACGACCTGCGGCTGCTCGACCCGGACGAGCTCGCGACGCGGTTGCGTGTCGCCGGTGCGCGCGGTGCGGTCTGGAGCCCGCACGGTGCGCGGATCCAGCCGGCCAAGCTCGTTCGCGGGCTCGTCGCGACGGTGCGGCGGCTCGGCGTCGACGTCTACGAGCACACGCCTGTGACGGAGCTGCGTGCGGGCACGGGCGCGCGGCCCGCCGCCGCGGTCACGCCGCACGGCGTGCTGACCGCCGACCACGTCATCCGGGCGACGGAGGGCTACACCGCGGCCCTGCCGGGTGAGCGGCGCAGCTGGCTGCCGATGAACAGCTCGATGATCGTCACCGAGCCGCTGCCGGCCGAGGTCTGGGACGAGATCGGCTGGACGGGCTGCGAGGTGCTCGGCGACCTCGCGCACTACTACATGTACGCGCAGCGCACGGCGGACGGCCGTATCGCGTTCGGCGGACGCGGTGTGCCGTACCACTACGGCTCGCGCTGGGACGCCAGCGGACGCACGCAGGAGGAGACGATCACCTCGCTGTGGCGGATGCTCACCGCGATGTTCCCGGCCGCGGGCACGAGCCGGGTGGAGCACGCGTGGTCGGGCGTGCTCGGCGTGCCGCGCGACTGGTGCTCGACCGTGCACGTCGACCACGCGACGGGCCTCGGGCACGCCGGCGGCTACACCGGGCACGGCGTCGCGACGACGAACCTCGCCGGACGCACCCTGCGCGACCTCGTGCTGCGGCGCGACACCGAGCTGACCCGGCTGCCGTGGGTCGACTGGCGCGTACGGCGATGGGAACCCGAGCCGCTGCGCTGGCTCGGCGTGCACGCGCTGTACGCGTTGTACCGCGTCGCCGACGGCCGCGAGAATGCCGGCCGTACTGCTGGTCGCACGTCGTCCCTGGCGCGACTCGCCGACGTCATCTCGGGACGGTGAACGACGTGACCCTGTGCACCTTCGGCCACGGCACCGCGTCCGAGGAGCGCATCGTGGAGCTGCTGCGAGCCGCCGGCGTCGAGTTGCTGGTGGACGTGCGTGCCGCGCCCGGCAGCCGATTCAACCCGCACGTCGCCCGCTCGGCGCTCGAGCGCTGGCTGCCGGACAACCGGATCGCGTACCGCCACGAGGACCGCCTCGGTGGCCGGCGCTCCGTCCCGTACGACTCGCCCGACACCGCGCTCGACGACGCGTTCGCGGGTTACGCGGCGCACATGCGGACGGCGGAGTTCCGTGCCGCGGTCGACGACCTGATGGCCGACACGCAGCGGAAGGTCACGGCGGTGATGTGCGCCGAGTCGGCGTGGACGCGCTGCCACCGTTCGATGATCGCCGACTTCCTCGTCGCGGTACGCGACGTTCCCGTCGTGCACCTGGGCCATGACGGCGGCAGCGAGACACACCGCGTGAGCGAGATGGCGAGGCGGCGCGACGACGGCATGCTGGTCTACGACCAGGGTCAGTTGGACCTGTTCACATAACGGAAGGCAGGAGATGACGAACCCGTCGAACGTCGCGGTGGTGACCGGTGCCGGCTCCGGCCTCGGACGTCGCATCGCGCGTGCGCTGCTCGGCCGCGGCTATCTGGTGGCGCTGGCCGGCCGCCGGGAGGGCGCTCTCCGCGAGACGGCGGAGGAGTCGGGTGACGCGCTCGTCGTGCCGACCGATGTCGGCGACCCGGAGTCCGTGGCGGCGCTGTTCGACGCCGTCGACCGTACGTGGGGGCGTGTCGACCTGCTCGTCAACAACGCCGGCATCTCCGCCGGCGGCGCAGTCGACGAGACGAGCCCGGACGACTGGAACCGTACGGTGGCGACGAACCTCACCGGCTCGTTCCTCTGCGCCCACCACGCCGTGCGGATGATGAAGTCGCAGCGACCGCGTGGCGGCCGCATCATCAACAACGGCTCGATCTCCGCCCACGCGCCGCGCCCGAACAGCGTCGCGTACACGGCGACCAAGCACGCGATCACCGGACTCACGAAGTCGATCTCGCTCGACGGCCGCGCCCACGACATCGCCTGCGGCCAGATCGACATCGGCAACGCCGCCACCGAGATGACCGAACCGATGAGCGCGGGTGTCGCCCAGCCCGACGGCCGCGTCGTCCCCGAGCCGACCTTCGACGCCGAGCACGTCGCAGAGGCCGTGCTCTACATGGCGGGACTGCCCCTGGGGGCCAATGTCCAGTTCCTGACCCTGATGGCGACGACGATGCCCTACGTCGGTCGTGGCTGACGCCAGGCCGCCGGCCCCCCGAATGCCGGCGGTCAGACGCGGGTGCCGGCCTCGGTGAGGACGGTACGGAGGATGCCCGCGATCTCGTCGAAGTGCTCCTGCGTGCACGTCAACGGCGGGGCGAGCTGGATGACCGGGTCGCCGCGGTCGTCGGCGCGGCAGACGAGGCCGGCGTCGAAGAGGGCGGACGACAGGTAGCCGCGGAGCAGGCGTTCGCACTCGTCGTCGTCGAACGTCTCCTTCGTGTCCTTGTCCTTGACGAGCTCGATGCCGTAGAAGTAGCCGTCGCCGCGGACGTCGCCCACGATCGGCAGGTCGCGGAGATCGTCGAGGACGGCGCGGAAGCCCGCCGCGTTCGCCTTGACGTTGCCGAGGATGTCCTCCTTCTCGAACACGTCGAGGTTCGCCAGTGCCACCGCCGTCGACACCGGGTGGCCGGCGAAGGTCGCGCCGTGCAGGAAGCTCGCGGTGCCGGTGAGGAACGGCTCCACGAGCCGCTCGCTCGTGATCATGCCGCCGAGCGGTGCGTAGCCCGACGTGACGCCCTTGGCGAACGTGATGATGTCCGGCTGGTAGCCGTATCGCTGCGAGCCGAAGTACTCGCCGAGGCGGCCGAACGCGCAGATGACCTCGTCGGAGACGAGCAGTACGCCGTGCCGGTCGCAGATCTCGCGCACCCGCTGGAAGTAGCCGGGTGGCGGTGGGAAGCAGCCGCCGGAGTTCTGCACGGGCTCGAGATACACGGCGGCGACGGATTCCGCACCCTCGCGCAGGATCGCGCGCTCGATCTCGTCGGCGGCCCATCGGCCGAAGGCCGCTTCGTCGTCGCCGTGTTCGGGTGCGCGGTAGAAGTTGGTGTTCGGTACGCGGACGGAGCCCGGCACCAGCGGCTCGAACGGCGCCTTGATGTCGGCCAGGCCCGTCACCGACAGTGCGCCCATGGTGGTGCCGTGGTACGCGATGTCGCGGCTGAGCACCTTGTACCGCGACGGCTCGCCGGTCAGCTTGAAGTACTGCCGCGCCAGCTTCCACGCGGACTCGACGGCCTCGGATCCGCTCGTGGTGAAGAAGACGCGGTCGAGGTCGCCGGGCGCCAGGTCGCTGAGGCGTTCGGCCAGCTCGATGGCGTTCGGATGGGCGTACGACCAGATCGGGAAGTAGCCGAGCTGGGCCGCCTGACGTCCTGCCGCCTCCGCGAGCTCGGTGCGACCGTGCCCGATCTGGCTGGTGTAGAGCCCGGCCAGGCCGTCGAGGTAGCGCTTGCCGTGCTGGTCGTAGACGTACGGGCCCTCGCCGCGGACGATGACGGGCACGTCGCCATCGGCGTAGGTGGAGAGTCGGGTGAAGTGCATCCACAGGTGGCGCTTCGCCGCAGCCTGGAGCTTCTCGACGTCGTACCCGGTCACTAGGGCACCATCCTTGTTGTGGGCACCGGTACGGTGCTCGCTGTTGGGACTCGGCGGGAGCCGGGGTGACGGCCTTGCTCGGTCGCTCGTTGAGGGCCTGCATGACACTGCCGCCCCTGGCTCTGCCGAGGCCG